>NZ_JANWXB010000305.1 GCF_025055495.1 Thermoflexus sp.
CCCCCCCCCCCCCACCCCCCCCCCCCCCCCCCCCCCTGGGCCCCCCGGGGAGGGGGGAGAAAAATCGTTTTAGGGCTGGGGCGCCGCCGAAGGTGGCGCCCCAGCCCTAAAACCTGCGGGGGAGCTCGGAAGTTGCACATCGCATAAAAACCTTTGGGGACAGGCGGCCTTCCTGTCTCCGATGAAGCGCTACGCTGGGGAAGTCCGCATGGCCGGCTCCTGGAGGTTGAGGACGCTGATGCGGGCGGCGACTTGCTGGGCGATGGCCCGCAGGGCCTGGGCAGCGGGGCTGTCCGGGTAGGCGATCACCACGGGCCGTCCGGCCTCCCCTCCCGCCACCACCCGTGGATCTAAGGGCACGCTTCCCAAGAAGGGCACCCCCATTCGCTCTGCGAGGCGCCGTCCCCCGTCTTTACCGAAGATCTCCGTCACCTGTCCGCAGTGGGGGCACACAAACCCGCTCATGTTCTCCACCACCCCCAACACCGGTATCTCCAGACGCTCGAACATTCGCACCGCCCGCCCCACATCGCTCACCGAAACCCCTTGCGGGGTAGTCACCACCACGGCCCCGGTCACCGGCACCAACTGGGCCAGGGAAATCGCCACATCCCCTGTCCCCGGCGGCAGATCCACCACCAGGTAGTCCAGAAGCCCCCAGTCCACATCCGTCAGAAACTGCCGCACCGCACTATGCAGCATCGGCCCCCGCCAGATCACCGGCTGGTCCGGCGGCAACAGAAACCCCAACGACATCACCCGCACCCCATAGGCCACCGCCGGGATGATCCGGTTGTCCCGGGGGGCGGGGATCCGGCTCACCCCCAGCATCTCCGGGATGTTGGGCCCATACACATCGGCGTCCATCAGCCCCACCACCGCCCCCATCCCCGCCAGGGCGACGGCCAGGTTGGCCGCCATGGTGCTTTTGCCCACCCCTCCCTTCCCGCTGCCCACCGCCAGGATGTTTTTGATCGTCAGCCCCTCGATCGTCTGCAGACGGGCATGGGAGGGCACTTGGGCGGTCATCCGCAGATCGACCGCTCGCACCCCGGGCAGGGCTTGCAACGCCTCGCGGATATCGGCCTCGATGCGCTCAGTAAGGGGGCAGGCCGGAGTGGTCAGGACCACCGTCAGAGCGACTCGATCCCCCTCCACCCTCACCTCCCGCACCATTCCCAGCGACACGATATCCCGCCCCAGCTCCGGATCTTTCACCCGCCGAAGCACGTCCAAAACCTGTTCCGACGTGATCATCGGAAACCCCCGTCCTCGATCCGACAAGCTTTTCAGGACATACCTCGAAGGACAAAAAAGGCTAAAAAGAACGCAGGGAAGCCGGGGTGCCCTTTGTGGTCTTCCACCATGCTCTTACGCGTGCGCGGCCGCCTTCCCACCCTTCTTAGCCTTTTCCGCTTCCTTCTCCGCCAGCTCCCGGGCCCAGTCCGAAGGATGGATCTGGGCATGATAGGTGTCCGGCTTCAGCAGACGCGGCAGATCAAACAGAAGCGACTCGTAGCGTTCATAGGAGGAAAGTTCGTAGTCATGGTCCATCTTGATGGCATCGAAGGGGCAGAACTCGGCGCAGAAGCCGCATGACATGCAGATCGTGGCATCGATGTAAAACGCCTCGGGCTCCGGCTTTGGGCGACCGGTGCTGGGATCTGTTCCCCGGACGATCCAGATGCACTGGGGTGGGCAGACCTTCGCGCAGATCCCGCAGGAGGTGCACTTGATTTTGTTCTCCTGGGTGTCGTAGACCAGGAAGGGGATGTAGCGGAAATTCTCCGGCAGAGGCAGCTTCTCCTTCGGATACTGCACGGTGAACACCCCGCGGGCTTGCGGCCCCTGGCGGGCGGGCAGGTGACGCGGCTGGTAGCGCCCGCCTTCGAACAGATAGCGCACATCCTCGATGTAAGATTCGATGAAGTGCTTGAGCGTCACGCCGAGACCTTTGAGGATACCCAGACCGTAGATCATCGCACCTCGCCTCCTGCGGGGGATTGGGATTTCGAGCCTGACCGAAAAACGAATCGCCCTTCTAATGAAAGAATCAGCGATCCACCTCCCCCAGCACGATATCGATGCTGCCCAGGATGACCACCACATCGGCCACCTTGTGACCCTTGCACATCTCATTGAGGGCGGTGAGATTGATAAAGGATGGCGCCCGGATATGATAGCGGTAGGGGTTCGGGCTGCCATCGCTGACAAGGTAAAAGCCCAGCTCGCCCTTGGGGTTCTCCACCCGACCGTAGGCCTGACCGGCAGGGACCCGCATCATATACTGCTTCTTGCCCGCCTGGATTTCCCCCCGGGGGATCTGTTCCAGCGCCTGGCGCAGGATCCGCAGGGACTGCCACATCTCATCGATCCGGATGAGGTAGCGATCGTAGACATCCCCGTTGTAACGAACGGCCACGTCGAAGTCAAAGCGATCGTAAATGCTGTAGGGCTCGGCCCGCCGGACATCGTAGGGGACCCCGGAGGCTCGCAGCACCGGTCCCGCTGTGCTGTAGGCCACCGCCAGGTCCGGCGGCAACACTCCTACCCCCTGGCAGCGCGCCTGGATCAGCTCGTTGTGGGTTAGATAACGATCCAGCTCCTCGATCGCGCGCGGCAGCCGGTTGTAAACCAGCTCCTTCGCCCGCGCGATCCAGTCGTCGGAGACATCATGGGCCACGCCGCCGAAGCGCATGTAGTTGCACATCATGCGGGAACCCGCCGCTTCTTCGAAAAGGTCCAGGACCAGCTCTCGTTCCTCGATGGCATACAGGGCGGGGGTGAAGAAGGCGCCCAGATCGTTCAGCAAGAACCCGATGGCCCACAGGTGGTTCACGATCCGGGTGAATTCCGCCATGATCACCCGGAGATATTCCGCTCGCTCGGGGGGTTTGATCCCCAACAGCTTCTCCACGGCGATGGCATACCCCAGGTTGTTGCTCATCGAGCAGATATAATCGAGCCGGTCCGTATAGGGCATGTTCTGCAAATACATATTCCGCTCGCCGATCTTTTCATGGTTGCGATGGAGGTAGCCCATGACCGGCTCCAGGCGCACAATCGTTTCCCCATCCAGGGTCACCACCATCCGGAACACCCCGTGGGTGCTCGGGTGCTGGGGGCCCATGTTCACCACCAGCCGCTCCGTGCGCAGGCTCTTCGGCTCCACCCGTTCCCCCGTCTCCGCCCGCGCGAACTGTCCCATACCGATGTAGAGCCATTCATCCGAGATATCCTCCGCCTGATCCGGATCCCAGTCCAGGGGATACTGCACGTTGTCATGCCAGAAGACCCGATCCTCCGCCCGGATGTGATGCCCCGAAGGCCAGCGGCTGCTGAAAGGCTTGTGCTCCTCCTCGTAATAGGGTTCCTTCCAGTCTTTGCGCAGCGGATGCCCGTGAAAGCCCTCCCAGAGCAGGATGCGCTTAAGGTTCGGGTGGCCCGCGAAGCGGATCCCCATGAGATCCCACGCTTCCCGTTCCTGGAAGTCCACTCCTGGCCACACGGAGACCAGCGAGGGGATCGTCGCCACGTCCCGGGGGGTGCGGGCTTTGAAGACCAGCGGGCCACCGCCCTCCAGGCGATAAGCGTGGTAGACGACCTCGAAATAGCCTTCCTGAATGTAATCGACGGCCGTCAGGCTGGACAGATACTTGTAGCCCAGCTCATCCCGGATGAAGCGGGCCGCTTCGACCAGGACATCGTTCGCGATCACCACCCCTTCGTATTCAGCAGGCTGAACCGCGTCGCCGAATTTCTCCTTCAGGACCGCAAGATCCCCTTTCAGCTCCGCGAGGGGGGCGGCCTTGGCCTTGGCTGGTGCGGTCATCTTCTCCCTCCCAATCCGGCAATCTGGATCTGAGCTCCAGCTTTGGGGCCTTTCCACTGGAATCTGGCCAAAATCGCCACCGCGAAGGAGATCTGCACGCGGCGCGTGTGGTGTCCCAGCTCAAAAACCTACAGGAGAGCCTAGTGCTTTGTCCATTTTTCATTTGGG
>NZ_JANWXB010000318.1 GCF_025055495.1 Thermoflexus sp.
CGAATTCATCGCATGGGTTGGCAAAGCGCTATGGATATCGATCTCGAGGGCGTAACTCCGGCTCCAAAGGCGTGAGGAGGTCTTTATGCATGCAGAAACCTCCCTGCTTCCGGAGAACTCCTCAGCGACGGAGATTTTCCACGAGGATGACCGGTGCGAGATTTGCGGGTTTCCCATGGAGGAGATCCACTGCAAGCTTCGTTGCCCGAATTGCGGACGGATGCGAGATTGCTCGGATCCATGAGGCGAATTAGGATCATTGGCATTGAGAAGAAACACGTCAGCCGAGCGGCAACGGAAGGGTTTGAGGCAACCGCCGTCCGTTCAGGGTGATGAAAGGAGCCGCGCGAGCCACGGAAACCCCCAGGGCCTCCAAGCCCTCCAGCCGGGTTAAACGGCCCTCCCGCCGCGCCTGAAGGATCGCCCGCGCCGTTTTCGGACCGATCCCCGGAACCCGCACCAATTCCTCGTAGGAAGCCCGGTTAATCTCTACGGGTCGGTCCGCCAGAGCCCGGCGCGCCCACGCCTGCTTCGGATCCTCCGCGAGGGGCAGGTTCCCTATTTCGTCGAAGGGCAGCTCCTCAAACCGGAAACCATACACCCGCAACAGCCACTCCGCCTGGTAGAGACGCCGTGCCCGCAACGGCAGGGTCGGTGGGAGATCTTCTAAAGGCGTATCCGGCACCGGGTGGAAGGGAGAATAGTATACGCGGGCCAGGCCGATCTCCCGATGCAGCCGCGCCGTGGTCTCCATGATCTCCCGATCGCTCTCTCCCGCCGCTCCCACGACCAGCTGGGTGGTCAGCGATGGCCAGCGCCCCGACCAGGCGATCGCCGAGGGCTCCTCCCGACGGATCCGTCCGGCGGTGCGGAGCGGCCCTTCCAGCTCCGCCATAAAGGCTTTATGAGGCGCCAGGCGGGAGAGCCGCTCCGGGTTTGGGGCTTCCAGATTGATGGACACCCGGTCCGCCCAGCGCATGGCCTCCCGCACCTGATCCGGCTCCGCGCCAGGCATCAGCTTGAGATGAAGGTATCCCCGATATCCATAGCGCTGACGGAGCAGCCCCGCGACCGCCAGCAACCGATCCTGAGTTCGCACGCCCCCTCCCAGGATGCCGGAGCTCAGAAACAACCCATCTACCAGCCCCCGCTGATGCATCC
This sequence comes from Thermoflexus sp., assembly GCF_025055495.1. Taxonomy (GTDB): domain Bacteria; phylum Chloroflexota; class Anaerolineae; order Thermoflexales; family Thermoflexaceae; genus Thermoflexus. The sequence goes on from NZ_JANWXB010000318.1 coordinate 1,162, forward strand.
CATAGAAAACCCGGGCCAGCTCATCCGGCTGAAAGGTGGCGCGGCGGAAGGAACGGCCAGCCCGGAACGGACAGTAGTAACAATCCCGCTCACAGGCAGAGGTTAATAGAACTTTCAGAAGACGAACTGGGCGTCCATGGGCACGCGCCTCGTAAATGCATTCCATGAGCCGTGTCCTGGCCCGCCCGGACGGATCGGTCTCCTCGGCAGGTTCCCAGATCGCCGCCTGCGTTAAGAGAGCCAGCTTCGTCTCCAGATCCATCGGGATCCCTGCCCCCTTCCTAGGATCCTGGTTCACAGAAGGGATCACCTGATTTCGCACGCCCTTCAGGCACTGACAGGCTCAGCGGTTTTCCAGTAAGTCCGCTCGATCTCCGCGACCCGATTCAGGCAGGCATCATCCTCGGGGTTCGGGATATAACGGGTGTTGAACCAGGCCTCCAGGATCTCTTTGGCAATCGCCTCCGAGGTCCGACGCAAGCTCATACAGAGGACGTTCGCGTTGTTCCAAAGGCGAGCCCCTCGGGCTGTCTCGGCGTCATCGCAGAGCGCGGCCCGGATCCCCGGAACCTTGTTGGCGGCAATGCTGACCCCCGTCCCGGTCCAGCAGAACAGGATCCCCTCATCGGCCTCCCCCCGCGCGACCTTTTCAGCCACGATCCGGGCCACCTCCGACCAGGATTGCTGGACGCCGGCGAGGGGGCCGACCGGCTCCACCTCGAAGCCCCGGCGCCGCAATTCCTCCAGGACGAGATCGGTCAAATGAGTGCGCTCGTCGCTTCCAACGACAATTCGCATGGTTGCTCCTCCTTTCCGCAATGCACATCGCCTTATAAGGCCCCGGGCTAGTGCTTTGTCCAGTTATAAATTGGGGATTTGAGGAATCGAAGCCTGTCCGGAAGGCAATAGCCCCTCCCCCCTTTCTCCCCCCTCCCCACGGCCCATAAGGCTGTGGGGTGGGGGGAGAAAAAATCTTTCGGGGGCGGTGCGAGGGGGTCTTTGGCCCCCTGCACCGCCCCCGAAAACCCCCAAATGAAAAATGGACGAAGCACTAATAGAAGACACCTCGCTTATTCCCATCCGGGTTCATCCTTGTGGAAGGCTCAGCCCTCAGCGAATGAATCTGGCCCACCGGGCCATTCCGGCGCGCCTCATTCCGGGCATTCATGCTGGATCCCCTCGACCCAGGCCAGGATCCGACCCAGCAGATCCGGATCCAGACGCGCGGCATCCAGACAGGCTCGGGGTTCCAGATAGGCATCCAGAATCCACGCCTTCGAGCTTGCCAAGGCCGAGGGGGACAGCCCAGGATCCACAAAGCAGACCGCGTTCCGCAGGGTCACCGGCATAGAGGTGAGGATCACCAGAGCCGCCCCAGCTTCAGCAGCCGGCTGAACAGCAGCTTCCCACCACCGTAATCGCTCCGGCTCGGGGTCCGGTTCGACAGCGACGATCACCGGCGCTTGGTGGCGATAGGGCTGCAACCGCTCCATCATCCGATGGAATGGGAACACCGGGAACGCCTCCTTTCCACCGCTCCACAGCCTTCAAGATTCATTATACTCCGCTGAAGGTGCGGTTAGACTTCATGCGAACAGTGGGTTAACATTGCCAGCGAGGGAGGAGCCTGTGGGGCTGGGGGCTGCCTTCGGCACCCCTCCTAACCTCATGACCCCCACGTGGACGGACTGACCGCCCGAAGAGGGAGTTGCAGCATGCGGCTGGCGCTCTGGAGCTCTTCAGGGAATTTGGCATGGCCGGACTCCTTATGGGGCTGGGGTTGGACCATCGTTGGGTTCCTGACCCTTTTCGGCCTATTGCTCGGGCGACCTCACGATCTCCGCTCCTGGAGGAAACTCCAGACTTCCGAGGCGGGAAGCTTTCTGCTCCTGATCTTTCTGACGAGTCTGACCCCTGTGCTCTCCTGGGATTTCCCGGGCCTTCCCTTCCGGGTCGGTTTCCCGGTCTTGCTCTGGCTGCCCTATTTGATCTGGGGCGGACGGCTCCAGCCGGGCGCGCTGGGGCTGGCTGGGCTGATCATGGGGGCCGTGATCGGGTTTACCAGCGATGGCCGCTTCCTGCATCTCCCATGGATCATCGCCCTGGACGCCATGCTGATCGGGGGGTTGCTCTCTCAGAACTATGTGGGGCGCTTCTTCCGCATCCTTCGTCAACCCCTGGTCGCAGCCATGGCGGGTTGGATGATCTGGATGCTCCTGCAATCCATTTCCTGGGGGGGATTCTATCCTTCATGGCCCGAGGCGTTGGATGGGATCTGGACTTTGATTGCCGTCACCGGGGCCCCCTCTGGGATCAGCGCCCTGATCTGCGGGCTGATCGCCCAGGGACTTCACCTCCAGTGGCCCCGGATCTTCTCTACCGCTCAACCTCCGCAATGGCCGCCTTATGCCCGGCAGATCGAAGCCCGCTTCCTATTCTTCTTCTCGCTTTGGATTCTTACGCTCATCATGACCCTCTTTCTGTTCCTGACTGCTCTGGCAATCCGACAGGCGAATGTGGAACAGACTCGGGCGATCCATCAGGGATCTGACCGCGCGGGTGAGCAGATTTCATATTTTCTGCACACAGGGGAGACACTGCTGGCCGATCTGGCCGCCCTGGGGATCCCTCGGGATGAGCCCCCTGCGCTCATCGCACCCATCCTTCAGCGTTTCGTTCAGACCGGGCCGATCTACCATGCCGTCTTGCTGACCGGCGTCGAAGGAGAGATCCTGGCTGCTTATCCGGCGGGAGAGCAGGTCAAGGGGCTCTCGACCCTGGAACGCTCGGCGCTGGCCCAGGCCCGCATCGCTCGCGCTGTGATCCGCACCGAAGTGCACCGCCTTCCGAGTGGAACGCCCGGCCTGTCTTTCGTGGCACCGCTGGAGGGAGAACCCCCCGCCGGCTTCCTGATCGGACGTATGCAGATTGGGGAGCACCCTGCTCTCCGGGAGGCCCTGGCCTCCCTAAGCGGAGGCCTGCCCGGCAGCGAGGGATTCGTCATCGACCGCCAGGGACAGATTCTGTTGCATCCGGACCCACAACGCCTTCTGGATGTTTTCCCCCTCCCCACTTCGGCCCTTTCCAGACCTTTCAACATCACACAACGATCCCCTATGGGAACGATCATCGAGTTACACATTCGTCGGCTTCCAGGGACCGACTGGTGGGCCGTCATCCGTTACCCCCGGTCAGCGCGGATCCAGCAAGCCCTCGAACTCATCCTTCCCTCCGGGATCTTCCTGCTGACATTTTTTGTGATCGGAGCACTGTTGCTCAGCACTCTAAGCCGACAGGTCACGCAGCGCCTGAAGAAACTGGCAGCCGCCGCTGGGCGCATGGCGGAAGGCGAGCTGGAGACGCGCATTCTGATCGATACCCCGGATGAAATCGGACAACTGTCGGAAGCGATGGAACGCATGCGTCACGGGTTACGAGCCCGGCTGACCGATCTTTCCCTGTTGCTGGAACTGAATCAGCGGCTGGTGGAGACCGTGGATCTGGCTCATGGTCTGTCCGAGGTCGCCCGATCGCTGGAGCAAGCGACCCAGGCCTCATGGGCCCGGATCCTCATCCCGGGTGCCCGGGGCTCCCTTCGGGTGTTCACAGCGACAGGCGAACAAAGCCCGGAGCCGCCCGATGAGGCATGCTGGCAGCTGGGCCAGGAGCGGAGGGAGCCCCTCTGGGTCGAGCACGTGCTTCGACATCCAGATCTCCCCTCGATCTTCCGACAAGAAGACCATGGACGGGAGTTGGGGATCCTTCCCATTCATTCTGGAGAGGATCTCCTGGGGATCGCCTGGATCGCCTTTGCTCAACCCCGGCGGATGATCGCAACCGATCAGCAACTGATTCGCCTGATCCTCAGCCAGGCGGCGGTGTTCATCGCCCGAGCTCGCCTCTACGAGGCTGCGCTCGTTGAACGTGAACGGCTTCGGGCTGTCCTGGAAAGCAGCCCGGATGTGCTGATGCTGATCGATGGGCGTGGGGATTTGCTTTACCTAAACCCGGCAGCGGAGCGCTTCCTGGGCCTTCCGGCCTCCAGGGCGCTGGGTCAACCGGTTGCCCCCCTCCTGAAGGACGCGGAGCTACGCCAGCTGTTCGATGAACAGATCCCTCCAGGGCAGATCCAGAGCCGGGAATTCCGGCGGGCCGATGGCCGGGCGTTCTGGGCGGGGCGTTACGATTTACGCCTGGAGGACGGGCAAGAGATCGGCCGGTTGCTGTTCGTGCGAGACATCACCCCCTTTAAGGCGTTGGACCAATTGAAGTCCGATTTCATCGCTGCCGTCTCCCATGACCTGCGCTCCCCCCTCACCTATATGCGGGGCTTCGTCACGATGCTGGGCATGGCCGGGCCCCTGACCTCTCGTCAGCAGGAGTATGTGGAGAAGATCATGGGAGGCATCGATCAGATGACACGGCTCATCGAGGATCTGATGGATCTGAAGCGAATCGAGGAAGGGATTGGCCAGCGAGGGATCTGTCGCCTGAGCGACCTGATCCGGGACGTCTTCCATGAGATGCGCCCCCAGGCGATGGCTCGGGGGCTGCGTATGACGCTGGAGGTCAAAGGCCACGGAATCGTGAACGGAGACCCCACGTGGCTGCGCCGGGCGATCACCAATTTGGTCGACAACGCCCTTAAATACACGCCGGAAGGAGGGACGATCTCCCTGGGCCTGATCGAACAGAACGCAGAGGTTATAATTTGGGTGCGGGATACGGGGCTCGGCATTGCGCCGGCCGATCAGGCGCGGATTTTCGAGAAGTTCTATCGGGTGCGCCGTAAAGAGACGGCCCATGTGAAAGGGAGCGGCCTGGGGCTGGCGCTGGTCAAGTCGATCGTGGAATGGCACGGGGGACGGGTCTGGGTGGAGAGCCAGCTGGGACAGGGCAGCACCTTCTATTTGGCCATCCCAGTTGCTACAATGATTAGCTCATCTCCCCGGTCCAGGTAGATAATCTTTGAGAGCAGCAGCTTCGCCGCGCGGTTTATCGCCATAGGGTTGCAGATCGCCTCGCGGCGTGATTGGGCGAAGAGTGGCCCTGCCCGGAAGGAGATCACGCCATGGGCAACTTTAGGCCATCCACCCGATGGAAGCGACTTCTCGAGGGAGACAGGTAAAGCTCCTCGCCTCCTTCTCCTCAAGGCCCCCCGGATCCGATGGCGAACAAAGATTTGGGATCCCTCTCCCCATGCCGCTTCGCGGTGTGGGGAGAGGGTAGAAAAGAACTGAGCGGCCTCAGGGAACGCGAAAGCGATAACCCACATAGCGAACAGTTTCCAGATATTGGGGATGGGCGGGATCCTCTTCCAGGATGCGACGAAGCCAGCGGATATGGACGTCCAGGGTGCGGCTGCGAGAAGGCGTCTCAGCTCCCCAAACCCAGCGGATGAGATCCCGCCGGGGAACTAACTGGCCGGCCCGGCGCATGAGGATGGCCAGCAAACGGCATTGCTTGGGGGTGAGGCAATAAATCGAATCCCCCCGTTGCAGAACCCGCCGGACCGTGTTCAGTCGGAATGGTCCGACCTCGATGGTCTCTTCCCTCTCCTCCGGGCTTTCGGCGAGCAAAGCCCGCACCCGATGCAACAGACGTCGAGCGGAGAAGGGAGCCACTAGGATCCCATCATCCCGACGATCCCACAGAGATGCGGATTCACGACCCATGATCAGGAGGATTGGGATCCTCATCCGACGCTGAAGCCGCTGGTAGAGCTCAATCCCCTGAGAGGCGTTCAAACGATCCAGTATCACCAGGGCGGGCTCCTGTCTCTTTAAGCCCCCCTGAGATCTCCTGGTTCGGAGGGCGGCGAGCGCAGCGTCCACCGCCACCGCTTCCGCTCTGAAGCCATGACGCCTCAGGATCTGAAGCAGATGAGCATCCGGCGAGGGACCATCGAAAACCACCCAGAGGAAAGCTTTCTCTTGCTCGGATGTCTGAGCCATCCGGAAATTCCCCTCGGATCTGGAATGGGCATCGCTCTCTCGCGATCTCACGGTCTGTATGGCAGAGATGTAGGGCTGGCCTCCCCCTCCTACCCATTTATGCCACAGGGCAGCATGAGTTGGGGACAGTGGAGTGAGCGACTTCGCCGCTTTTCCCACCATCCCCCCATTCCCCAATTGGACAAACCTTGGGCATGGTAACCCCCCCTCCTCTCCCAGGCCCAGAGGGTCGAAAAGAGATGTAGGAGCGTGAGTTACGGAATTTGCAGGGTGATGTTATGCTGCGCTTCCACATCTTGAGTTTCTCCCTCTTCGCAGCCCGAAGGGATGTGGAGAGGGAGAAAGGGGGAGGGGCTTAGCCCGCACGAGCCTTCAGACAGGCCTAAGCTGTGGTTTGCGGAAATCCTCAAAGAGCTCAGGGTTGGGTGGCAGCGACGAAGCTGCTGTCACCCGACCCTTTCTCAAGGATAGAAGCTACGCCGTTGGGAGCCGGTCGGACGAGGTGAAAGGATCCTCCCAAAGCCCCCGAGGGAGTGAACGGCGTAACTCCTGCTCAAGGAAATAAATCTCCCTCGATAGGCTCTCCGGGGCGGAAGGGAGGGATCGCCCGATGGAATGTCTCTACACCCCACAAGCCACGTCGAACGAACGTCAGAAGCCGCGGCTGGCGCATCCAGCCGCCTCCTTGGCTTCGATGGCAAGCGGCCGCCCGCTCTTTCCGATCCAGCACCGCCCGCACATCGATCCGGGTGGTCACCGGGAGCGCGGCCCGAAGCGCCGCTTCCAGATCGATATCCCGATTGCGTCCGAAACGACGGGGGTCCATCCCGAATATCCGCAGGATGGCCAGAAATAACCGAGACGGCCTGAGAGGAAGCACAGTGTAATACAGGCGTGCGGGGCGATGCGGTCGCAGGCCCTGAGCGCTATGCTCCGGGAACGCCTCGGGATCACCCGCGCGCTCAAAAGCTTCGCGCACGGCCCGATGCATGTAGATGTGATCCGGATGTCCGTATCCGCCGTAGGGATCAAAAGTCAACACAACATCCGGTCGAAGTTCCCGGATCAGCGCCACCAGCCGACGAACGACTTCCTCAAAGGGGACGCGGATGAAAGCCGCTGGATGGTCCTGATCCGGAGAGCCAGGCATCCCAGAGTCTCGATACCCCAGGAGGTGAAGGCCATGAAGCCCCAGCGCCTCAACGGCGCAGCGCAATTCCGCTTCTCGGATGGCTCCCAGATCCGCTGCCGATCCCACCTCTGGCGCCAGGGAACCGGCCTCTCCCCGCGTGGCGCAGATCAGGTGAACCGCATAGCCTCGCGAGGCATAAAGAGCCAGGGTGCCTCCTGGACCGAAGGCCTCATCATCGGGATGGGCGAAGGCCGCCAGCAGCGTCCCCCTTGTCATAAAGGCCAGGACACCCGTTGTAGGATGCGTTGCAGAATGGTATAGCTCTCCCGGATCTCCGCCAGGCCCGGCATCTCGAGGATCATCACCGGACGGTTCAGACAGCGGGCCAGCCGTCCGAGAACCGGTTCCACCGGAATTACTCCCTGGGTCAGCGGAAGATGTCGATCCTGAACCCCAGTTGTGTTATGAAGATGGGCGTAGATCAACACCGGCTCCAGGACATTGATCCAGGCCTGAAGCGGAACGCGGGAATACAGATAGGCATGGCCGATATCCAGGCACGCTCCGATATAAAAGTGGTTCACCCGCTGGATCACCTCAACCTGGAGGAAAGGATCAGGCTCCCACATGTTCTCCAGGGCGATCCGGATGCCTGCCTCCTGGGCCTCGAAGGCCAGCTCAGCCCAGAATGCCGCCTGCCGTTCCAGCCATCGAGGGCGATAAGAGGGCTCGTCCACCAGCGGGTTGTAGTTCAGATGGAAGTTCACCAACCACGCCCCCAGCTCGACGGCGATCTCCAGCGACTGGCGATAGCGTTCCATCGCCACCGCCGCGATTCGTGGATCCACACTTCCGCTGAATAGATCCACAAAGGGGCCGTGCAGGGAAACGGGACCAGCAAACCCGGCCAGAGCCCGGCAATAGCGATGAAGCAGCGCCTGCCACTCGCCGTCCAGGATCTCCGGCTGGGCGAATTCCTGAAGTTCCAGGCCCAGACTATGGGCCTCGGCGAAATCGCGAAGGGCTGGCAGGTCCTCCAGCCTGCTACAACTGATCCCGATCATAGGTCCTGACCCGGAGGATCTGTGCAGACGAAGCAGTTACGCAGTCCGTTGCTTGAGCTTCTCGACCCAGCGAGTGCAATGGCCTCTTCCCAGGAGGGGCAAAGCAGCCCGCCCGGCTCCCGTCCCCCCATGAAAGGCACAACCCCGGCTATGCTTGATTTTATCCCATATAGCGCTTTGCCCAGTCATGAACTGTAAACTTGAGGCTGCCTTCAGCAGCCATGCCTGCCTGTCGAGCTCTCCAGGGCTTCCCAAAAGGAGACACCCACCGTTTTGCGTTATCACTTCCCGAAGCCTTGGGGATCCAATCCGAGATGTCGGTAAAACAGAAGATGAGTGCTCCCATAGTCCCGGCGGTCCGCCAGCTCCAGGGAGCGAAGCGGGATCTCCTCGAACTCCCGAGGATGGATCTGAACGACGACGGTCCCCGCGGCGGCCAACCATTCCGGTCGCGCATCCAGCAATTCCAGAGTGCGACGCCACCATCCCCGATACTGGGGCGGGGCGATGTAAATGAAATCAAAGGACTCAACCAGATTGGAGCGCAGAAAAGCGAACACGTCCGCCCGAACCACCCGGGCCCGATCGGCGAGGCCCGTCTGTTGGAGGTTTTCCCGAAGCACCCGGATCACCCGCGGGTCTTTCTCCACGAACACCGCCTCCGCTGCCCCACGGCTCAGGGCTTCAATCCCCACGCTGCCGGTGCCCGCGAAAAGGTCCAGCACCCGGGCCCCGACGATGGAAGACCCCAGGATGTCGAAAAGGGCCCCTTTCACCCGATCTGTGATCGGACGGGTGCTCGAACCTGGCAGGCTCTTCAACCGGCGTCCCTTCGCGGAGCCTGAGATCACCCGCATCAGTGTCCCCAGTCCCGCAGATAGCGGAAATCGATCCCCACGGTTCGCGAAGTCAGCTTGGCGATGATCGGCGTCCGCCGCTTGAACTGCGTGTCGCGGACCATTCGCCACAGGCGGCGGACGGTCTCCCCATCGAAGCCCAGGGCGATGACCTGCTCCAGGGTCATCCGCTCTTCCACCAGCAGGTAGAGAATGCGATCCGCCTCATCGTAGGTCACCCCCAGCTCCCCCTCATCCGTCTGGCCCAGCCACAGATCCGCCGTGGGCGGCTTGCGGATGATCTCCTCCGGCACCCCGACCGCCCGAGCCAGTTGACGGACCTGGTTTTTGTAAAGATCGCCGAGCGGAGCCAGGGCATACGCCCCATCTCCATAAAGGGTGAAATAACCCAGGAGGATCTCGGTCTTGTTGCTGGTGCCGATCACCATCCCGCCCCAGGCCGCAGAGAGATCATACAGGACAATCATCCGCATGCGGGCCATGACATTGCCCCGGCGCCGAGCATCCATATCCGGGAACCGTTCGAAAAGCGGCTCTACCATCGGGGTGATGTCCACCGTCTCCGAGGGCACCCCCAGTTGCTCGATGACCAGGTGGGCATGCAGCAGGCTGTCCGGAGAGGAGGTGCGATAAGGCATGCGCACCGCCAAGACGTTCTCGGGGCCCAGAGCCTCTGCAGCCAGGAAGCAGGTGAGCGAAGAGTCCACTCCGCCTGAGAGGCCGATCACCGCCCGCCTAATCCCGAATTTAGTGATCTCATCCCGGATGAAACGAACCAGCACGCTCCGCACCAAATCCGGATCCATTCGCATTCGAGCATCCACCCATTCCCGGATCCGCTGCGGATCCAGCGTGCCGTCCTGTTCGATGATCTTCCAAGCCCGCATGCGCGCTTACTCCCCGATCATCTGAACAATGATCTCCCGCCGACGAGGGCGGATATCGAAATCCACCAGCACGATCTGCTGCCAGGTCCCGAGCAGCAGCTGGCGATCCTGGAACGGGATCGTCAGGGAGGGACCGATCAGAGAAGCTCGAAGGTGGGAATGCCCATTCCGATCCCCCCACCGAAGATGATGACGATATTCCCGTGTGGCAGGGATCATCTCTTCAAACCAGCGCTGGAGATCCTCCACCGCCCCGGGTTCGAATTCCATAGTGGTCAGGCCAGCCGTTGAACCGGGGACGAACACCGTGGCAATGCCCGCCTTCAGGCCCGAGCGAGCCACTGCTTCCGCCACCCGTTCTGTTAAATCCACTACATGGTTGTTTCCGTTCGTCTGTATTGTCAGGCGATCCGTGATCACCATCTGCGGAACCCCATTTCGCTGGACTTTGGACGAATTCGCTGGCTCCCATCCGAGGAACAGAGGGCGGGCATCGCCGGCTTTGATGCCCCGCCCGCCCAATTTCCTCCTTACCACAATCACGGTAGGTGGCAGGAAAGGGAAAAGAGAATCCATAAGAGCTGGAACCGCTACCCGGAAAACGGCGGCGCCGCCCCTTCAGGCCCCATCTGTTCCAGCCTTCCCAGCATGAGCAAGCTCTCCAGATCCTCCAGGTCCTCCGGTCGATACCGGCGAAACACCTCCCGGACTGCCTCTACCTGATTCGAAGAGGCTATGCCCAGCATACGGGCGATATCCGCCAAATCCTGAAGCCGTCCCGCTTCGAATTTCATCAGGACTAAATAGGATAAGGGAAGGATCGGGAATCCAGCAGGATCCCGGTTCTCTTGCGCCTCCTGGAGCGCCGATTCCGCCCATGGAGCGCTGAGCTCCAGCACATCTACGCTGGTGCCTTCCGGAGAAACCCATGAGGAACCGGGGATCGCCAATTCGCCAGCGTAACGGAAGTTGGCCTCCTGCAGACGCCGGCGCACTTCGGGCGCATCCTTACTCAGAACAGCAATACCAACGTCTTGAGTGGACCGTTCTGGCATATAGTGGCGAGCAGCCATAGCGCCCACCACGGCCCAGAGGAGCGAATCCAGGATCTCGGTCAGGTTCGGAAGAGGGAACACCGAGGGCCTCCTCCAGATAAGCTCCCAACGACTTCCAGCTCCCGGGCGAGCCCGTCGAAGGGCCATCCGAATCAGCGCCCTGCGGATCAGAACTCGAGCGTCCATATCGTTCTCCGGACAAACTCGCTGATCCCCTCATCCGGGGAATTAAGGAAGCGGGCGGACCATCAAAGGTGCCCCGTCCTCCCCCCATGGCCCTGAGGGCCGCATAGAGGGGAAAATCGGAGCTGAGCGTTCCGAACCGGCTTCAGGCCTACTGGGTCTGGATCCCCATATCCAGCGGGACCATCTGGAACCAGGTATTGCCAGGCTTCAAGGGGATGGCTTGCCCCCGCGCATCTACAAATCGGAGCATATCCTCTCGCCGGAAGCGCTGCCACTGGCCTTCCAGCATCCGCCCGTCCCGGAAGATCCGAACCGGGCCGCTTCCCCAGATCTGGATCTCAATCGAATAATTCCCCAACCGGTCCTCTAAAATATCCGTGGTCTGATGATGGGCATACACGACAACCACGTTGGCCGCCGAGAGCTGTCGACCGGTGAGCGCATCCATATGAGGCTGACCAGCTGTCCAACGGAACCACCGCCCAGAACCCGGGTCATAACGCCAGGAAACAGGCTCCATCCGATAAGGGATGATCAAAGTCGAAACCGGCTGGCCATCCGGAGGGATCTGTTCCGAGAAAACCATCCCCCGCAGATCCTGCGGCCCATTAATCCCCCGGCGGGTGGCCTCCTCCCAGAGCCGTCGGGTGCTGGTGAAGAGGGTGTGCTCCACCGCCACCCCTTCCCGGGGGATACGCCAGAAGATGGGCGCCCCCACCCCGAAATCCGGGCTCAACGCCCGTTCGATGAAGTCGGAGGCCCGGATCCGGGCATTGACTCCGACGCTGGCGCCGGAGTAAGCGAGGATCGCTTTGAACATCGCCGGGATCTCCAGATCGATCAGACGAGCGCTGCGCACGGAACCCACCGGCTCGGCATCCTGACTTAAGTAGATCGCTGTGAAGCGCGTCACCCCACCTTCCGCATAATGCTCAAAGACCAGATCCGCCAGATCCACGCCGGATTGCGGGCGGACCACGGGGGGATAATTGGAGATCTTGATGGCCAGAGGTCGCCGGTTCAGGACGGCTGGATCGGGCACGCGCAGGCCGGTCAACGGATTGACATCGGGAGGGAATTCCGCCACCGGAACCGTTGCCGGGGCCGTGGGGCTCACCGCGAGAGGCGGTGTGGGGGTAGGCCTTTTTTCATCTACCACCACCAGCGGAGGCGGCATGGTCGGTGTAGGCGCCCTGGCTCCTTCAGGGGTCGAGGGGGAACCACAGGCCGTCATCAACCAGATCCCGATCCATAGCATTCGAAGCATCCGCCGTTCCATCCCGACGCACTCCATTTAATGATGGAAAAAAGAAGGGGAAGAAAAAATCTTTCTGGGGCATGGCTGGGAGCCTTCGGCCTCCAGCCCCGCCCCAGAAAACCCGCAAATCAGGGTTAAGGACGGCCAGGCCGCCGCCTAACCTCATCTTTCTTCACCGCTTTCGAAGCAGGCGAGGGCGGTAGCGCCCCTTGAATGGAATCGGGGCAGGTGGTTACCCCAGCGGAAAGTATAGCATAACCTGACAGATGCCCAATTTCTGTCCAGCCGATGAGCAAGGGAATCTGGAGTCCCGACGCTCTGCCCGTGGAGGGATAAAAGACTTCTATTTCGGGGTGCGGGGCGGGAGGCCTTGAGCCCCCACCCCCAAATGGGGCATGCACCAGTCAGGGAACAGGGGCAAAGATTTCCGCCTTGCCTCCTCACGGAATGCCCTTAAAAACAGGGCGGGGTGTGCGCAGTAAGGCTGTGCACACCCCGCCCCATCCTCCCTGCCCTTCCTGGGAGGCTACTCAATCGCTACGGCTTGTATCCAGGGACGTCTCCGATTTCTCCTTCCCCGAATTCCTGGATTTCCGGCTTTCTGTGATATACCAGCCGTCGCCCTTGAAGATGATACCTGCGGGGGAGAACACCCGACGGACCCCCGGGTGGCCCTCCGGACAGGTCTCTAAAGGGGGGTCCGCGAAACGCTGTTGCTTTTCAAAGCGGATGCCACAGACCGGGCACTCATACTCGTAGACAGGCATCAGCCATCACCTCCCACTTGAAGTGGCTTTATTGAGATCCTAGTGCTTTGTCCATTTTTCATTTGGG
>NZ_JANWXB010000347.1 GCF_025055495.1 Thermoflexus sp.
GCCTGCCAAGGGTTCACAAACCCGCCTGGCCCCCGGATCTCAAAGTGCAGATGAGGCCCGGTGGAACGCCCGGTGGAACCCACCAGCCCGATGGTAGCCCCCTTGGCCACCTGCTGTCCGCAGCCCACAAAGATCTGGCTGAGATGCGCATAATAAGTCTGATAGCCGTTCCCGTGGTCCAGGACGATCAGGTTGCCGTAGCCGACGGTGCTCCAGCCCGAATAGACCACGGTGCCCGCATCGGCAGCATACACGGGATCGCCCAGGCGACCTGCGAAGTCCACGCCCGGATGGTAGGCCGTGAAATCATAGCCGGAGCGCCAGCGGCTGTTGACCGGCCAGATGAAGCTCCCCGTGCCCAGCGGCGCGACCTGAACATTCGGGCAGGCCCCCGCCGGCATCCGTTTGCCCCCCGCGATCACCACGTAGGAGCGCCGAGGGGGCGTCCAGCCCATAAAGGGCCGCGAGCCGCCGGGGACAATCAACACCTGGCCGACTTGGGGCTCCCCCCCCTCCATCAGGCCATTCCACTCGGCATTCCGAATGGCATCCGGGGTGACCTTGTATTTCTTCGCGATTTCTTCCAGGGTTTCCCCTTCCTTGACCGTATGCAGGACCCCATCCACCGGCGGGATATTCAAAACCTGGCCGATGTCCAGCAGGTGAGGATCATCTTGAAGAACATCGTAGTTCGCCCAGAGGATGGTCTCGGGGCGCAGTTGGAACTTCTCAGCGATCCCGAAAAGTGTATCGCCGGCTTGAACCGTGTAGGTGATGATCCCCCGCCGGGGCCGTTCCGGGATCTCTGTATGCAGATCGAATTGGCGGATTAACAGCGCAGGGCCATTCCGACGGGTTCCGCCCAGGTAGGCGGAACGGCGGAGGAGGGCTTGCAGAACCTCCGGGGAGGCCGGCTCGTCCCGGGAGATCTCCGGAAGCTGAACCGGCTGAAGGAGCCATGCCGGAGCCGCCCGGCTCTGGGTCAGGGCCAGGTAGAGCAATCCCACGACCAGAACCAGGCCGATGTGCACACTGTAATGGGCCCATAGCGCGAGACTGAACGCCTGGGCTCTCTGAATCAGATCTTGCAGCCTTCTGAGTTGCTCTTGAAGCTGGACGGGCCAGGAATCCTGCCCATCACGGATGGAAGGGGTCCGCAGCAGGCGTCCCCATATCCTCCCAGAGCGGGAGGATTTCCGAACCGAGGGGTGGTGTTCCATCCCTGCATTCTCCTCAATTGGGGAGGGAGCAATGAAGTTCTGGCGGCTGATCCCCTCCCCTATGGAATCTTGAAACTCCTGATTGCCAGCCCTGGCCCGGATTCCGGCTGGAGGTTGCCCATATTATAGAGGGTCTTCCGATTCTGGGCAAGTCCATATTGTGAATAATATCACAAACGGGGAGGGGCGAAGGGCGGAGCCGGACACCTTCGGCGTCCGGCTCCGCCCTTAAAGCCCCCACGAGGAAATTCAAAGCGGTTGTCCAGAAGCCACCTTCAAAGACGACGGAACCCCAACAGATCTCGGATGCTTCCCACCCGCTCGGGGGGCGCTCGAAAGACTGCCTCCACCCGTATGCCGCTTTCCCATTCTCGATCACCGATCAGCTCGTGGACCAGAACCGCATCGGCGCCGTCCAGTCGGATCAACCCGATGGCCCGTGGGGAGGCTAAAGGAGCCCCATCGGGAGCCACATGCACACGCGTCCATGCGACCAACGTCCCCTGGGGACCGACCTCCACCCAGGCCTCCTCCCCCAGGGCGCCCAGGCAGCGCTCGCAGAACCGTCGCGCCGGGACGTAAGTATATCGACAGCGGGGACAGCGGGTTCCATAGATTTTCCCCTCCTGCAACCCGCGTAGCCAGCGTTCCCCGGCTACCCCCGCGGTATAGACCCCCTCCAGTCGGATGGTTCCTCGCCAGGCCCGAACCTCGTCCAGATGCTGAATGCGTTCGATCAGGGGCATCGGAACCTCCTCACTGCTCCAGAGGTCGGAAATAGCGGATATCGGTGATCGCGCCCTCCCGTTCCCCAGCGGGCTTCCAGACCGCTTGGACCCGCATCCCGATCCGGACGCGATTCAGGATCTCCTCCATGGTCTGGCCGACCTCCCCCAGCTTATGCATGATCCCCATCCCGGGGGAGGCTCCATCGATGGCGATCACCGCCGGGACCTCCGGGACCTCCAGACGGCGCATATCCCAGGAAATGGTGCACACGGAGAACGTCATCACGGTCCCCGTATCGGCCAGGGGCACCCACTCATCGGTAGGCCGGAAGCACTGTTCACAGAACATCCGAGGTGGGATCATCACCCGACCGCAGGCTCGACAGCGACGTCCGATCAGGCGGCCCGCTTTCAGTTCCGCCAGAAACCGCCCGACGGCCACCCCGGCGTCCCAGGCATATTCCCCGTGCAGCGGGGTCCGGGTGGTGCAGACCTGCCCCTGTTCCACATCCTCCGGCCGAAGGCCGGCAACGGGGTAGACCCATCGTTCCATCGCGCTCTTCCTCCGTGATAGCGATTCAGGCGCTGTCCCCCTGGAACGGCTTTTCCTCTCCGCTTCCGACCCCCTCGCGCTTTCTCCCGCCGTTCATCGGGGAGGAGACCTCCTCTCCGATTCGCTCCCCCTCGCCTCTCGGCGCAGGAGGGAGGGCAGCAGTGGGGGATGTCTCCTCGGTTCAGACCCCCAGGATGATCACAGTGCCCACCTGCATGAGATCGCCCCAAGCCTGGGCCAGGCCCCGTCGGGGCCGGCCGGGCACCTGGCGCTTGCCGGCCTCTCCCCGGAGTTGCCAGAAAAGCTCCGCTACTTTCATCAGGCCTGCGGCGGAGATCGGATTTCCAACCCCCAGCAATCCGCCGGAAGGGGTGACCGGCAGATCCCCATCCCGATTGGCGATCCCCAGGGCGACCAGCTCCGCTGCCTTTCCCCGATCTGCCAGGAGCAGTCCTTCCAGATGGTGCAGCTCTTTGTAATCAAAGGGATCGTAAGGCTCCACAATGTGGATCTCTTTGCGAGGCTCTTTAATCCCCGCCATCGCATAGGCTTTGCGGGCAGCCTCTTCCACATAAGTGGGATAGGAGAGATCCCGATTGGTCCAGTACTGGGTGTCCAGGGACCATCCCACGCCCTCGACCCAGACCGGCTGATGGGTCACCCGCCGGGCGATGTGTTCAGCGGCCATCACGAGGGCCACGGCTCCGTCGCTGGTGGGGGAGACATCGAGGCGCTGCACCGGCCAGGCCAGCACTTCCGAGTTGAGCACATCCTCCACGGTGATGTTCGGATCCCCCAGCTGGGCGGCGGGGTGGTCGGCGGCGTTCCGCTTGTTTTTCACCGCGACCATGGCCACATCCCGCTTGGTCAATCCGTATTTGGTCATGTAGGCGTTCATTTCCAGGGCGAAGATCCAGAGCAGATTGGGACCCAGCGGGCGTTCCAGGGTGGAATCGAAAATGTAATTAAAGGCGGCCTGCGGGTGGGGGTGGCAAGAGGACATTTTCTCTTCGCACACCACCAGCACGGTATCGAACATCCCGCTGGCGATGTGATACCAGCCTTGAATCGCCGCGAAGACCCCGGTTCCGCCGCCCACGAATCCCCGGATGGTCGGCTTGCCCCAAGCCCCCGCCCCCGGGCTCAGGTATTCGACCTTCATGTGGACACCGTCGAAGGCATCCGGGGCGGTGCCCAGGACCACGGCGTCGATCTGATCCAGGGTCATCTCGCAGGATTCCAGGGCTTTGCTGGCAGCCTCCCAGGCCAGCTCTTGCCCGGTCTCCAGAGCCCGGCGGACGAATTTGGTCATCCCGGCGCCTACGATGGCCACGCGTCGTCCAGCCATGGCGCGGTTCCTCCAGATGAGTTTTTGGAGGTCGGGGCGAGCGCCCCGAATTGCTTTGTCCAGTGATCAACTTCCCCATGGCCCTTTGGGCTATAGGGAAGGGGCCAGGTTGTCACCAGAGCGTCTCCACCCGCCCGGACTGGCGGATGGTCTCATCGTAGGTCACCAGCACTGCACCGTAACGCTGCGCGGTAGCCACGATCACCCGGTCGTGCAGATCCTCCAGCTCGGGAAGCTCCCGCACCAGGGCCAGCAGGCTGAGATCGAGGGGGACGATCTCGAATCTCCCCTCTCCCAGCAGCGTGGTGATGGCGATCTCCCAAAGGGGAGGGATCAGATCCTTCTCCTCAATCCGGACCAGTTCCAGCAGGACCACCACGGGGATCAGCCCTCTGGCTTCTCCGCGCTCGATCTCCTCCAACGCGCGGCGGGCGGCTGGGCTCAGCCGTTCATCCCGGGTGAGATACCAGATCAGGGCATGGGTGTCCAGGACGTAAGCTCTCACAGGGACCTCGGGTCAGGGGGGATCAGCTCGCGCCATTCCTGATCCCACTGGGCCTGGATCTCCCGCCGCACCTGTCGCACCGTTTCCGGATCCAGCCGCGGGCCAGGGAAAGGGGGAAGGTTGCGGCGGTAAGCGGCCAGGATGAGGCGGATCACATGCTTGAGCACGATGACCTCGCTTTCCAGTTGCTCCACTCGCGCCTGCAGTTCCTCGGAATGCATGAGCACCTCCGGCCGGTCCCCTGAGGATGCCCTTCGAGCAACGGGCTTCCTCTTCTCCTCGCCAATAGCGGAGGGACGCATAGGGTCGGATCGTGAGCGCTTTGCTCCTGCGGTCCTACCCCGGATGGCTCAATCCGACCACTGAGGGGGTAGCCCTTGCGTCCACGGCCGCGTTCTGACCCGGCCAGATGGAAGAACGGCTTGTGGATCGATCCGCTTCATCCCCTTAGGGCTCCCGGCTGAGGATGGCCACGGCCCCGGTGGCAGTGGGCAGTCCTCGCCATGAAGCCACAAGGGCCGTGTGGGCGTCCGGGATCTGTCGGGAGCCGGCCTCTCCCCGGAGCTGGAGCACCGCCTCCAGCAGTCGAGCCAACCCCGAGGCGTCCAACAGATGCCCTTCGCCCAGACAACCTCCGGAGGGATTCACAGGCAACTCCCCGCCGATCTCCGTGGCGCCCTCGGCCGTCCACCATCCCGCCTCCCCGGGGCGGCAGAGGCCCAAGGCTTCCAGATGCTGAAGCTCTTTATAGGCGAACGTGTCGTCTACCTCGACGAAATCAAAAGCCTGGCGGGGAGATCGGATCCCCGCCTGTCGGTAGGCGATCTCGGCCGCCCGGCGTAGGTAGCGCGCCCCCTCCCAGTCCCGGCTCTCCAGGGCATAGGAGTCCGTCGCCCATCCGATCCCCCGGATCCAGATGGGTCGATCCGTGAGGGATCGGGCGATATCGCCATGAGCCAGGACCAGGACGACACATCCATCGGCGGGCTCCGCCGCCATCCGCCGGGTCAGCGGCTCCGCCAGAGGTTCGCTGTGCAACACATCTTCCACCGAGAAGTTCGCTGGGAAGGCGGCGCGGGGGTTGCGCATGGCGTTACGCCGGTTCTTGACGACGACCTGGGCCACGTGCTCAAGCGGGGTGCGGGTGGCTTCCAGATAGCGGCGCATTTCCAACCCCGCGATGAAGATCGGGTGGACGTCCAGGGGGCGCTGGAACACGGGATCGAGGGCCAGTGCGGTGATCTGGGGGAGGTTCAAGATGTTGCTGGCCTTGCTGTGGGATTCGACCGCCAGGATGCGGGCGGCGCCGGCGGCGATTTGCATCACGCCCGCCGCCAGGGCCTGCAGGCCATCGCCGGCGATGGTGTGGACGGATTTCAAGACAGCCCCCATCTGATCGGGGACGTATTCGTCGCTGATGGCGACGCCCTCGTGGAAGTCCTCCTCCGCGGTGACCAGGCCGTCCAGGTCGCGGCGGGGATGGATCCCGGCATCCGCATATGCCATCGCCGCTGCCTCGAACATCATCTCACGGAACGAAAGGTCCGGGGAGATGGAGCGGAACCCGCTCCAGCCCACGCCGATGATGGCCACCTCGCTCATGAGACGTCCCATCCGTGGCCTCCCGCGAGGAAAAGAACGATGGTGAAACAAGGGGCGATGTCGGCATATGATGGTGCCGGCATCGCCTCCTGTCAAGCGAAGTTACTGCGTGCCGCGCATCCGTGGATCCAGGGCGTCCCGGAGGCCGTCCCCCAGGAAATTAAAGGCGAACATGGTGATGGCCAGGGCCAGCGCCGGCGCCAGGGCTTGGTTAGGGTAGGTGCGGATGGCCTGGGCGCCCTGAGAGATCATCAACCCCCAGCTCGGGGTGGGCGGGTTCACCCCGAGGCCGATGAAGCTCAGGAAGGCCTCGGTGGCGATGTAAGAGGGGATCGCCAGTGTCTCGGCCACAATCAAGGGCCCGATGATGTTGGGCAGGATATGGCGGAACATAATTCGGAGATGCCCGGCCCCGATGGCTCGGGCGGCCTCGATGAATTCCTTTTCCCGAACCGAGAGGACCTGCCCGCGGGCCAGACGGGCCATGTTCTCCCAAGCGGTCAGGCCGATGCCGACGAAGATAAAGAGCATTCCCCCGAAGGCCGCGTCGATCTTATACATCTGAATCCGGATCACATCCCAGATGGATCGAGGTTCCTGGGGGACTTGGCGGAAGAACACCATCAAAAGGATGATGAACAGGAGGCCTGGGAAGGCGTAGAGGACATCCACCAACCTCATCATAATGTTATCCAGGCGCCCCCCGAAGTAACCGGAGATCAGGCCATAGGTGGTGCCCACGATCAGGCTGATCAGCGCCCCCACAAAAGCGACCGTCAGGGATACCCGGGTTCCATAGATAATGCGGCTGAGGATATCTCGCCCTACGTAATCTGCCCCCAGGAGGTAACGGTCGCTGATACGAGCGTAAGGTTGCATGAAGGGAAAGACCTTTACCATCCAGGCGGGCACCTTATCCCGATCCGTGAGCACCTGCTTGTCATACGGATAGGGTGCGATCAGAGGAGCAAAGATCGCCATCAAGATCAGCAGAATCACAATTCCGATGCCCACCACCGCCGCTCGGTTGCGAGAGAGCCGATAGAGGGCGTCCTCCCAGAACCCCACCGGCCGGCGGGTTGGGACCGCCAGGGTCTCTGCGCCTCGACGCATGGCTTCTGTCGCCATTGTCCACCCCAAAATGCTGGAATCTTATTTCTGGCCGATTTGGATGTGCGGAGGACTGCCTTCCAGTGGCCCGGCTCATACCTATGTGTATCGGATGCGCGGGTCCAGGAAAGCGTAGGTGATGTCCACCACCAGGTTGGCGATCACCAAGAAGATCGCGTAAATCAGGATGGTTCCCATGATCACCGGATGATCCCGGTTGGTAATGCTGGTGACGAAATAGCGACCCAGCCCTGGGATACCAAAGATGGTCTCCGTCACGAAGGTTCCGGTGACCAGGGCGGCGAAGAGCGGACCGAGGACGGTGACCACCGGGATCATGGAGTTGCGCAGGGCATGCCGGACGATGATCAGCCGCTCAGCCAGCCCTTTGGCCCGCGCGGTGCGGATATAATCCTCCCGGATCACCTGGAGCAGGCTGGCCCGGGTGAGGCGAGCGATCAGAGCCGAACTGGCCAAACCCAGGGCCACCGACGGCATAATGGCATGCTGT
>NZ_JANWXB010000359.1 GCF_025055495.1 Thermoflexus sp.
AGCCAGCAGGGCCATCAGGCGATCCTGATCCCCGGCCTCCTCTGCAGGCGCTTTCCGGATGTTCATCAGCATCTCGGCCTCCTGTTTGGGCTTGGGGCTCCGACCCCTTCGGTAGGTGCATCTCAAGACCGTCGGGGATCCCTCCCAAATCCTCCAGGATCCACTCCGATCGATCTGGGACACACCCAGCTTCCCGGGGCGTTGCCGAAATTTGTGAATCCAGGTTATAATTTTTGATGTCTGGCGTCCACAAAGCGTCCACAAAGGGAAGCGGAGGCCTCCTTCGGGCAGTGGTGGAACGTTGCCCCAAAAGCCCTCCTCGCCGGTTATGTGGTAAGTATAGAGCATGTCTGAACATCGATCGGAAGAGGAGCCGCCCGCAAATCGACACCCATATCCAAACGGATGTTCAGACGTGCTCTTGGGGAGGGCCATGGTTCGCCAATCGTAAGACGTATGCTTCAGGAGCGGATCCCCATGACGCTGCGAGTGGCTCTTCTGGGTCCTCCCCAGATTGAATGGCAGAATGTCACCTTCTGGCGCAGCAGACGGGCCAAAACGTTATCCCTGCTGGCGTATTTATTGCTGCGCCGCGAGAGCCCCGTTCCCCGCGATCGCATCGCCTTTGCCCTCTGGCCGGATATCCCCAAAGAGAAAGCGCTGGCGAATCTGCGTCGCCACCTGCATGATCTGCTCCGCGCGCTCCCTCCAGCCCCGACGGATCGTCCCTGGGTGCTCATCACTCACCAGTTCATTCAGTGGAATCCCGAGGCATCCCTCTGGCTGGACTTGGCGGAATTTGAGCGCCTGAGCCAGCGCCGGGAGGACTGGGCCCGGGCGGTGGCGCTCTATCGGGGGGACTTGCTGGAGGGGGTGGACGAAGAGGAGTGGCTTCTGATCGAGCGGGAGCACTGGCGGAACCGGTTTTTAGCATGCCTGGAGGGCCTGATCCTGGATGCGCATCAGCGCCGCGATTACGCGCAGGCCATCGCGGCGGCGCGGCGCCTGCTGACCGCGGATCCCTTCCACGAAAGCGCCCTGCGCCGCCTGATGATGCTCCGTTACGAGACCGGGGATCGCGCGGGCGCCCTATCCGAGTATGCCGCCTTCGCCCAGCGCCTGCGGCAGGAAATGCGCGTCGACCCGATGGAGGAAACCCAGTTGCTTTATCAGATCATCGCCCGGGGGGATCCTCTGCCGACCTCCGAGCCCCTCCCGGCGATCGAGGGGCCATCACGGATCCGGTTCCCGCTCGTCGGCCGCCAGCGGGAGATGAGGGCGTTGCAGGAGCGCTGGCGCCAGGCTACCCAGGGAAAGGGCGGCGTGATCCTCATCGGCGGCGAGGCGGGGATCGGCAAGAGCCGGCTCGCCGCCGAGTTCGCCTCGTGGGCGGAGGCGCAGGGCGGGCGCGTGTTGAAGGGATTCACCGCGCCCGAGGAATCCCAACCCTATGAGGCCCTGCTCGCCGCCCTCCAGCCCGTGCTCTCGTTGGTTTCTTCGTTCCGGTTGAGTCCAACCCATCGGGCGCTTCTGGCCTCCCTATCCCCGGAGTCGGTGAAAGCCCCTCCGAGGCGACAGGAGCCGCTGGATCCGGAACGGGAGCGATTGCGGCTGTTCGACGCTTTAAGCGCCTTCCTGGAGGGCCTCTCCCGTCCGCGCCCGCTGCTGATCATCCTGGAGGATCTGCACCGGGCGGGCGCAGACACGTGGTCGCTGCTCACGTTCCTCGGCCTGCGCGCGGGCCGTCAGCGGCTCTTGTTCCTCGGCACGTTCCGCTCGGAAGAGATCGGCTTCACCCATCCGATGCGTCAAGCCCGGCGCCGCTTACAGAGCGAGGGATGCATGCTCTGGCTGGATCTGGCCCCGCTGGATGTTGCCGATGTCCGCGTGATGCTTCGAGAATATCCCGAGGCGCAGGCGGAGGCGGAATGGCTGTGGAAGTATAGCGGCGGCAACCCATTCTTCCTGATCGAGATGCTCTACGAGTTTCTGACGCGCCACGCCCTGTTTAGCTCCTCCGCTTCCCTTGAGGCCACGGTTCCGCTGGAGAGGGCGCGCGCGATGCTCGCGCCGCGCCTGCAGCGGCTTTCGCCAGAGGCCCGCGCCCTGGCTCAGATCGCGGCGGTGTGCGGCATGGCATTCGACCCCGAATTGCTGGCTGCGATGAGCGGCTGGGCCGAAGCGCGGATTCTCGACGCGCTGGAGACGTTGCTGGATCATCGTCTGATCGAAGAGGCCGGCGGCACCCCTCCCTTCCGATTTCGTCACTATCTGATCCAGCAGGCGATCTACTCGCTCGTTCCAACCTCGATCCGGACGCGCTATCATCGCCGCGCTGCCCGGCTGTTGCTGGAGCTCTATCCAGCTCAGCGAGGAGAACTGGCGGGCACCATCGGCCATCACTGGGAGAGGGGCGGCGAAGCCGCCCTAGCGGCGCGTTGGTTCCTGGAAGCCGCCCGCCACGCCCTTCAGCTCTACGCGGGTCAGGAAGCCCGGCGCTGGCTGGAGCAGGGCCTGACCCTGGCGAAGGATCCGGCTCTCCGTTTCGACCTGCTTGCCCTTCACGAGGAGATCCTCGCGCGCGCCGGCGCTTCCGCCGAATGGGAGGCCGATTTGAATGAGATGGCGCAGCTGGCCCAACGCCTTCAGGATCCGGAGCGCGCGTATCAGGCGTTGCATCGGCAGGTGCTCTTCTACCGCGCCCGGGGCCAGCGGGATCGGGAGCGCGAGGCCATCGACCGGCTACGCCTCTGGTTGGAGACAGCGGATGAGCAAACCCGGAGGGAGCGCTATTCATCCCTGCTCCAGGCGGAGGGCGTCTACGCGATGCTGGTGGGGGAGTACTCACGGGCGCGCCAGTGTCTGGAGGAAGCCCTGGCGCATGATCAGGCCCGGGGCGATGCAAGCGCCCAGATCGTCTCCCTCTGCCTGCTGGCGGAAGCCTCGCTGCATGAGGGGGATTTCAAGCGGGCAGAACGTTATCTGCAATACGCAACGGAGCGATTCCGGGAGCATGAGGAGCGATTCGTGATCCTGCGGACGACCCAGACCTACGCTCGGATGGCCTTCGCACGGCAGCGTTTCGACCAGGCCCTCGAGGCCAGCCAGCAGGCCCTCGAGCTGGCCCGCGCCCTGGGGGATCGGGTGGGGGAGGCGGATGCGTTGCTCCAATTGGCGGCCACTCAGGCCCGCCTCTTCCGCCCCGGCGAGGCGGAGGCCGCCTATCGGGAGGCGATCCAGCGTTATCATCTCATGAACCGCCCGCAGGGCCAGGCCGCTGCGCTCATCAATCTGGCGGTGTTGTATATCAACCTGGGGCGCTACGCCCAGGCCGCTGCCGCCTTTCAGGAGGCGGAACAGCTGTTCACGCTCCTTCAGGATCAGCGCGGTCAAACCGTGTGCGCGATCAACCGGTCTGTGGTGGCCCATTATCAGCAGGACTACCCGACAGCCCGGCGGATGGCGCAACGAGGTCTTGAGCTGGCCCGGGCGATCGGCGCCCGCCCTCTGGAAGCGGCGGCCCTGGTGGCTCTAAGCGCCGCCGAGCGCGAGCTGGGCGATCTGGACGCCGCCCTGGTCCACATCCGGCAGGGGCTGGCGTTGCGCCGGGAGCTGGGGCAAACCGCCGATCTCTGCCACGATATGGTGGATCTGGTGGAGGTCTTGCTTCGCCGGCAGGATGGGCCGGCCGCTCGGGAGGCGATGGAAGAGATGCTGGCCCTTTATCGGGCGAACCCTACCGGCATCCTGCATCCGGAAGCCGTGCTGTGGACGGCCGCCAAGGCTTGTCGCATGCTGGAAGAGCCGGAACGGGCCGCCCAGCTGGCCGCGGAGGCGCGAGCCGTCTTGGAAACCCGCTCCGCTGCAATCCCGGACCTCGAAATGCGCACCGCATTCCTGAATCTGCCCTTCAACCGTGAGCTCCTGAGCGCAGGACAGGAATAAGAAGCCCACGCATGGCGTCTCCCAGGGCCAGGAGCTGCCCCAGCGGGTTTCCCAGGGGCGTGCCGCCGTTCTCTCGGAAAGAGCAGGCACTGACGCGCCCTATTCCCCTGTTTGTAGTAGGGCACGTCAGTGCCCGGTATAGTAGGGCACGTCAGTGCCCGGTATCCCGTTAGCAGTGCCCGTTATGCGCCAGAGCATAGCGGGGCCTTTTACGTGACAGAAAAGATCTAGTGCTTCGTCCAGTTATC
>NZ_JANWXB010000411.1 GCF_025055495.1 Thermoflexus sp.
GGAGGCCGCCAGGGCCAGGGGGAAGATCAACGCCGTGAGCAGGACCAGCCACAGGCTGATCCCGTCCACCCCCACTCGATACGCCGCCCCGATGGACGGCGCCCAATCCCAGCGATGAACGAACTGGGGTCCGGGTTGCGCCGGGTCGAAGCCGAACAGGAGCCCCAAGGCCAGCCCGAGGACCCCCAGGCTGGTCCCCAGCGCGATCCACCGGATCGTCCCCGTGCGATCCCGGGGGATCGCCAGGATCAGCAGTGCCCCGCCGAGGGGCAGGAGCAGCATCCAGGTCAGGATCGGGAAGCCTACCATCGGTTCTTTAGCTCCTTATCGCAACATCCAGAGGATGTAGAACACGAGAAGGACCGCGCCGATCAACACCGAGAGGCCATACTGACGCACATAGCCGCTGCTCCAGCGACGCACGCCGCTGGCCAGTGATCCCACCAGACGGGCGACGGCATGGACCGCTCCGTCGATCCCATATGGCTCTACCACATCCGCCACGGCCCGCGCCGCCCGTTCGAAGGGACGGACGAAGAGGACGTCGTAGAGCTCATCGACGTAAAGCTTCCGGGTCAGCGCGGTGAAGAAGCCGCGGAGCGCGGGACGCAGTGGATCCTCCACCCCCTCCGGCCAGGCCTGGGGACGGTAGATCGCCCACGCCGTTCCGATCCCGGCCAGGGCGACGAGGGTGGCCAGCAGCGCCTGTTCCGGATGGAAAACCGGCGGATACCCGGGCTCGAGCCATGCGCTGAGGGCGCCCAGCCCCGGCGCGTTGATCCAGCCGACCCCCACGGAGAAGAAGGCGAAGATCATCAGGGGGACGGTCATCACGGCCGGGCTCTCGTGGGCGTGACCAGCCGCGGCGCTTCGCGGTGCGCCGGCGAAGATCATCGCCACCTGCCGGGTCATGTAGAACGCCGTGAGGAAGGCCGCCGCCACCAGGAGACCATAAGCCAGGGCAGTCCATCCCCCGGCCTTGCCCAGGGCCGCCAGGATCTCATCCTTGCTCCAGAACCCGGCCAGCGGCGGAAGCCCCGCCAGCGCCGCCGCCCCAATCCCGAACGTCCAGAATGTGATGGGCATCCGCCGGGCCAGCCCACCCATGCGGCGCATATCGTTCGGGTCGAAGGGCGAGGCATCTGGGTGATGGCGATGGGCGTGCTCCAAGGCGTGGATCACCGAGCCCGCTCCCAAGAAGAGCAGGGCCTTGAAAAAGGCATGGGTGCCCAGATGGAAGATCGCAGCCCCGACCGCCCCGGCCCCTGCCGCCGCCACCATGTAACCCAGCTGGGAGATCGTGGAGAAGGCCAGCACCCGCTTGAGATCGAACTGGCCGATGGCGATGAGGGCCGCCCACAGCGCCGTCGCCGCCCCGACCAAGGTGATTACCCCCTGGGTGAGCGGCGCCAGCTCGAACAGGGGATGTGCCCGGGCGATCAGGTAGACCCCGGCGGTGACCATGGTCGCCGCGTGGATCAGCGCGGAGACCGGCGTGGGGCCTGCCATCGCGTCGGGCAGCCAGACATACAGCGGGATCTGGGCGCTCTTACCGGTCACACCCGCGAACAGCAGCAGGGTAATGAGCGTCGCCACCCCGGCCTCGACCGCCCCATGCTCGGCGGCCTCGAAGATCGGCCCGTAGCGGAACGTGCCGAAGGTCCAGAAGAGCAGCAGCAGGCCCAGGGTGAAGCCGAAATCCCCGATACGGTTCACGATAAAAGCCTTGCGGCCCGCCCAGGCGTTATAAGGCGTCTCGAACCAGAAGCCGATCAGGAGATACGAACACAGCCCCACCAGCTCCCAGCCCACAAAGAGGATGAGGAAGTTATCGGCCAGGACCAGGAGGAGCATGGAGGCCAGGAACAGGTTCAAGAACATAAAGAAGCGGCGGATGTGGGGATCGCCCGCCATATAGCCGATGGAGTAAACGTGGATCAGCGTCCCCACCAGCGTCACGATTAGCGCCATCGCGATCGATAGAGGGTCAATCCGCAGTCCCACCTCCGCCGTGAGGGGAGGGACGATCGCCCATTGGTAGAGGGTGACCTCCACCAGCCGGGCCTCCGGCGGGCGGGATAGGAGGGCGGCGAAGACCATGAGGGCCATCCCGAAGGAGGCCGCTGCGGCCATCGAGGCCACGATCCCGGCCATCCGCTCTCGTGTATAGCCGGTGGAGATCAGATTGATCAGAAGCCCCAGCAAAGGGAAGGCGATGATCAGCCAGGACCACTCCAACAGGGCGTCCATACCCTCGCTCCCAAGGGATTTCGGGTTCAGGCGGCCTGCCATTGGCCGGCGGGCCGCGGACGGCGACGGAAGTCGCGCGTTTAGGGCGCCTGGCGCCGGGGGTCGGCCGTTGCCGACTGGATGCTGGGTGCCGCCTTTAATGTGTCGGCGAAGGCCGACTCCTGGCCGAAGGCTCACAAGGGGCGACTTCAGTCGCCCCCATTCTACCCCCGCAAGCCGCTCAGCTCATCCACGTTCGTGGTCCTCTTGGTGCGGAAGATCGCGACCATCAGGGCGAGGCCCACGGCGACCTCCGCTGCCGCCACCGTTAACACGAAGAAAACCGTCAGCTGTCCCTCCAGCAGGCCGCGATAGCGGGAGGCGGCCACAAAGGCCAGGCCCGCCGCGTTCAGCATCAGTTCCACGCACATAAAGATGATCAATGCGTTCCGACGGATCAGGAACCCGACGGCACCGATCCCAAACAGAAGGGCGCTCAGGGCCAGATAATGGGTTAGCGTGACCATCATTTGCCCTCCGGGCCGGAATCCCGGGCCAGCACCACCGCGCCGATCATGGCGATGAGCAGAAGAACGGAAGTGATCTCAAAGGGCAACACATAGGTGGTGAGCAGCCGCTCCCCAATGGCCGCTGGATCCCCGAAGGGAACTGGGGGGCTCCCGACGGGCGCCAGGCCGGCGGGTGCCCGGAGGAAGGCGAACAGCGTGCCGCCGATCAGGGCCGCCCCCAGGGCGCCGGCCAGCGGGACCTGCCAGCGTAGGCCCGTGGTTCCTCCCACCCTTTCCGCCCCCAACATCATGATCACGAACAGGAACAGCACCATCACTGCCCCAGCGTAAACGGCGATCTGAACCATCGCCACGAAGGGGGCGCCCAGGAGAAGATAGAAAACGGCCACCACCACCAGGTTCAGCACCAGGAACAACGCGCTGTGCACCGCATTCCGCGTGATCACCATCGCCAGGGCGGTGGCGACGGCGATCCCGGCCAGCAGGTAGAACGCGATCAGCTCCCCCAAAAGAACCTCCAGCGGCACGGTTTTTGTGGGTTCGATCGGAGCAGAACAGTCTCTTGAAGAAAACCCGGGGGACGCCACATAGAGGGGCGAAAAAGCCCTCTTTTCTCCCCCTGGCCCCTGGGCCATCAAAGAGGATGGGCCCTCGGGGACCTCTAAACTGGCTCGTTCACCAGCCCCTCTTCCCAGATCGAGCGGGTGCGCAGAGCGGGATCGGTGGTCCGCTGAGGGGTGCCCGGCGCCCCCGGCGGCGGCGGCACCAGCAATTGCGCTTTGGTGACGATAAACGACTCCCGCGCGTAGCCAGCCGGCGGGATCTTATCGGTCAGGACGATCGCGTTGGTCGGGCAGGCGTCCTCGCAATAGCCGCAGAAGATGCAGCGCAGCAGGTTGATCTCATACACCTTTGCATAACGCTCGCCGGGGGAGTAGCGCTCCTCGTCGGTGTTCTCCCCGGCCTCTACGTAGATCGCATCCGCCGGGCATGCGGCGGCGCACAGGGCGCATCCGATGCAGCGTTCCAGTCCGTTGCTGTATCGGCGCAGCTCGTGCACCCCCTTGAAGCGCGTCCGCAGGGGCCGCTTCACTTCCGGGTAAGCATACGTCACCGGGCCTCGCAGATTGGTCTGAATGAACTCCTGCAGCGTGGTCCACAATCCCCGGAACAATTCCATTACCATTGGATCACCTCGCTTCCAGAGCGAAAGGTTCGAGAAGACGGGGGAGAGGGGCGGCCGCCCCGACTGCTGGCTCAGGCGGTTAAAGCGACCACCACCGCCGTCCCCATGACGTTCGCCAGGGAGAGCGGCAGCAGCACCTTCCATCCCAGGCTCATCAGCTGATCATACCGGATCCGGGGCAGCGTGGCCCGGAGCCAGATCAACACGAAGATCAGAAAGCCAACCTTCAGGGTGAAATAGACGACCCCCAGGCCCGGGTAGAGATCCACGAAAGGCCCCAGGTATCCGCCCAGGAAGAAGGTCGTCATCAGGGCGCCGAAGCCGATCATCTTAACGTATTCGGACATAAAGAAGAGGGCGAACTTCATGCTGCTGTATTCGGTGAGATAACCGGCTGTCAGCTCCTGCTCTGCCTCCACCAGATCGAAAGGCGCCCGCTTGATCTCCGCCAAGCCGGTGATGAAGAAGATCACTGCCGCCACTGGCTGAAGGAAAATCAGCCATCCATTCCGCTGGGCCTCCACGATCCCGCTGACCTGGAGCGTCCCCGTGGTCAGCACCACGCTCACGATCGCCAGCCCCATGGCCAGCTCGTAGCTGATCATCTGGGCCGAAGCCCGGATGCCCCCCAACAGCGCGTATTTGTTGTTCGACGCCCAGCCCGCTAAGGTGATCCCATACACGCTGATGGAGGTGACGGCCACGATGTAGAGAACTCCGACGTGGACATCCGTTAACTGAAGGCGAGTTCGATACCCGAACAGGGTGAGCTCCGGGCCGAAGGGGATCACGGCGAAGATCAGAAGGGTCGGGATCAGGGTGATCAGCGGTGCCAGGACGAAGAGAACCCGATCGGCATATTCCGGGATGAAGTCCTCTTTGAAGAACAGCTTGACCGCATCGGCCAGCGGCTGGAGCAGCCCATAGGGGCCCGCCCGGTTCGGGCCGATCCGGGCCTGGAAATCGGCGATGAGCTTGCGCTCCGCCAGGGTGAGATAGGCGAAGCCGGTCAGCAACAGCAGGACCAGGATCAGGCTCTTGATGGCCGCCTCAACGAGGAAGGGCGCCATTCCCAACCTCCACTCGAAACTTGACCGGAAGCGCCTCCACGACGCCGGCGCGAGCGGTCAGGCTCGCCGGAAGTAGGATGACCTGGGATGGAACGCTGGGATCGACAAGCGCCGGCAGGCGGAGCGTCTGCCCGTTCACCCGAACCACGGCCATCTGGCCTGCTTCCAGTCCCAGCCGCCGGGCGGTCTCCGGATGCATGCGCGCCGCCCATGGGACGGTCCGGCCTCGCAGATGTGGTGTGCGGGCGATCAGCGTTCCCTCCTGGTAGAGCCGGCGGGTTGGGATCGCGAGGATGCTTTCTTCGGAGGGGATCTCGGGAGCTTTCCAGGCCAGCGGCCATCGGGCTTCCGGCGTCTCCGCCTCCGAGGGCCGGACGCGGCCCAGCCCGGCGGTGTTCGGCCGCGCCGTCCCGCCGAAATACAGATCTCGCGAGGTCCCCACCGGCGGCCACTGGGGCTGCGTCCAGGCCAGCGCGCCATAATCCATGCCCGCGTAGCGCGGATCGGTCCGCGCGATCTCATCCATGACGGCCTCGGGGGAGAGATAGCGCCATCGCTGGCCCAGACGCAGCGCGATCGCTATGAAGATCTCCCAATCCCCTCGCGCCTCGCCGACCGCCGGGATCGCCTTGTAGAACCGCTGCACCCGTCGCTCCGCGCTGGTGAACGTGCCGTCCCGTTCCGCCCAGGATTGGGCGGGCAACACCACGTCCGCCATCCGGGCGGTTTCCGTGAGGAACAGGTCCTGGACGATCAGAAAGCCCGCCCTCGGCATCGGCCGTCCGTCCCCGACCGGATCCGCTCCGACCACGTAAAGAACCGGGACCTCCTCCGGGAGCGGGCGGGCGCCAATGAAATCGAGGGCTCCCTGGGTGTTGGCGTGGGGCCAGAGGGGAAGCAGGCCGTTGTTCGGGCGGCCCACATGGCCGGTGAGGGCGAGGACGTTCGCGGCCATCCCGACGAACGCCTCCCCGTCCACGACGCCTTCCCGGCCGAAGATCAGCACTACCTCTCCGGCTTCGGCGATTGCCCGGGCGAAGGCCCGGATCTGTTCCACCGGGACGCCGGTTCGCTGGCCGATGAAATCCAACGGGTAGCCCTCCAGCGCCTTCCGCAACGCCTCCAGGCCATCCAGGCGGGGCAGCACCTCGGGAGCTACTCGGTTTTCGTCCAACAGCACCTGCAGCGCCCCGACCAGGACCAGGGCCTCGGTCCCGAAGCGATAGCGAAGGATGAGATCCGCGTAGCGCTCCGCCTTTTGAGGCTTGCCGCCCGCCACGATCAGCCGGGCGCCCCGTCGCACCGCTCCCCGGACCCGCAGGAACCAGACCGGAGCTTCCTCCTCGAGATCCCCGGCCATCACCACGATGAGGCTTCCCGGCCTCATCTGTCCGAAGTCGGTGCCTGTCCCCACCCCATACCGGGCGACCCACTCGCCCCCGAAGATCGGCGGATCCATGCTGATCCACGAGGACCCCAGCGCCTCCCCGAACAGGCGGCGGAACAAATAGAGATCTTCATTCGGGAGGCGATCCCCAACGAGGCCGGCCGCTTGGGGGCCTGCCCGGCTCAGCGCTTCGGCCACCACCTCCAGCACGTCCTCCCAAGATACAGGCGTGAGCTCGCCGTTCCGTCGGATCAGGGGTTGTCGGAGGCGATCCTCGGCCGTGGCGAAGTGATGGACGAAGCGGCCCTTATCGCAGATCCAGATTTCGTTGACCGCCTCGTGCTGGCGGGGCATCACTCGGAGGATGTCCCATCCCCCTTTCCGGGCCGACGGCCGCACGTCCAGGGTGATGTTGCAGCCCACCGGGCAATGGGGACAGATGCTGGGGATCGGCGTCATCTCCCATGGACGGGCCCGGAACCGGAAATCCGTGGTGGTCAGGGCGCCCACCGGGCAGATGTCCGTGGTGTTCCCCGAGAAATAGCTGGCGAAGGGCGGATCCGAGAACGTGATGATCTCCATGCCCCGCCCGCGGTCGGAGAACCCCAGCACCGGGTCATCGGCGATCTCCTCCTGGAACCGGATGCACCGGCCGCAGAGGATGCAGCGCTCTCGATCCAGAAGGATCAGGTCGCCCAGCGGGACCCGCTTCTCCTGGTGCATCTTATCGGCGTAATCGAAGCGGGACTCCCCCGGCCCATAGCGCATGGTGAGGTTCTGAAGGGGGCATTCCCCGCCCTTATCGCAGATCGGGCAGTCCAAGGGGTGGCTGGTGAGCAGGAACTCCAGGATCGCCCGCTGGGCCTCCTGGACCTGCAGGGTGTTGGTCCGCACCACCATACCCTCGGCGACCCGGGTCGTGCAGGCGGTTTGCAGACGAGGCATCCACTGGATCACCGGTCGTCCTTCCTCATCCCGCATCGGCTGCCGCGTCTGGGGATCCATTTTGATCATCCCGATCTCAACCAGGCACATCCGGCACATCCCGGCCGGCTCCAGCTTCGGGTGATAGCAGAACACCGGGATGTCCACCCCCAATCGCTTGGCGGCATCGACCACCAGCGTGCCGGCCGGGACTTCGATCGGACGATCGTTGATGATGACCCGCACGGTTCCTGTCATCGGGGCACCTCTCCGCGCTTCTCAGATCGGCTTCGAGCGTCGCACGAGTTCCTCTGCCAGTTCCTCGTAGAAGCGATGGGAATCCTCCAGGTCCAGCGGCTTGAGCAGGGGCGGGAGCGGACGAGCCCTTTTCATCTGCTGGTGGATGAACCCGCCCAGGTAGAACTCCTTCAAGCCAGGGTCTTTGTCTTCGCTGGTTCGGTGAAAAAAAGATGAAAGGCCGCGAGGGCTGTGTCCCCCGTCAGGACAAATCCCCGAAAAAGGGGCACTCGGAAAAAGGCATCAAGCACCCTCCGCTGGAGGGGCGTCAGAAGCGATCTCGTATCCCCAGACATGAAGTCCCCACTCCCAGATCTCCCGAACCTCCGGCGGCCAGAGGTAGCGGCGGACAACCGGCCAGTGGGCCGCAACATCATCAGGTGAGAGGTATCGCCAGACCTCCTCGAAAGGGGCCTCAGCGACAATCCGCCCGATCAGGTGAGCCCGTTCTTCCGCATCCCCCTCGCGCAGGATCCGCCGGATCTCTTCCTCGGTTAAGTCTCCACTCCAGAAAAACGGCGCGCGGGGCATCTCCTCTCCCTCGCTGGGCGCAGGCACCTTGTCTTCTAAAACGAGGCCTCCGCCGCAGGATCTTCCGATCCGGCTTCCCCCCTCAACGGCCTGGGACGGTCTCAACCGTTCCCGCAGGCGCGGCCACCGGCGCCTCCAGTGGCTGAGGGATATACGCTTCGTATTCCTTCCGGAAGTGTTTCAGGCTGGAAAGCACCGGGCTGGTGGCGAAGTCCCCCAGCGGGCACAGGGTCTTGCCCGCCATCTGCCGCGCGATGCTCTCCAGCAGCTCCGGATCCTTCGGCCGTCCCCGCCCGGCCACCAGCCGCTCATAGACCCGCCGGAGCCAGTAGGTCCCCTCCCGGCACGGCGTGCACTTCCCGCAGGATTCATGCTGGAAGAACCGCACCATCTTGTAGGCCGCCCAGACGATATCGACCGTGTCGTCCAGGACGATGATGGAGGCCGACCCCAGCATGGAGCCTGCCGCCTGCACGGACTCGTAATCCAGGGGCGTATCCAGGGCGGAGGCCGGCAGCATCGGGGCGGAAGCCCCGGCCGGGAGGATCGCCTTCACGGTTCGCTCCTCCCCCAGCAGGCCCTGACCGTATTCCTCCCCGAAGATCAGGTCCCGGAAGGTGATCTTCCCCAGCTCCGCCTCGTAGTTGCCCGGCCGGCGCACCCGGCCGCTCAGGCAGAAGATCTTCGGGCCCGGGCTCTTCTCCGTTCCCATGGTTCGATACCAGGAAGCGCCGTTTAGGATGATGGGCGGCACGTTGGCCAGGGTCTCCACATTGTTCACCACCGTCGGCTGGCCGTAGAGACCGAAGGTGGCCGGGAAGGGCGGGCGCACCCGAGGATGGCCGATCTTCCCCTCCAGGGACTCTAAGAGGGCGGTTTCCTCGCCGCAGATATAGGCCCCCGCGCCCAGGTGAACGAACATCTCCACCGAATAGTTCGTCCCCAGCACATTCCGGCCGATGAGCCCGGCGGCGTAGGCCTCGGCGATGGCCGCCTCCAGACGGCGGGCCACCGAACGGTATTCGCCCCGGATGTAGACGTAAACCCGTTCGGCCTGGATCGCGTAAGCGGCCAGGAGGGCGCCCTCGATCAGCTGGTGGGGGTTGCCCTCCATAATCTCGCGATCCTTGAAGGTCCCCGGCTCGGATTCGTCGGCGTTGACCACCACGTATTTGGGGAACACGTTTTTCGGCACAAAGGACCATTTCACCCCGGTAGGGAAGCCAGCCCCGCCCCGCCCCCGCAGGCCGGAGGCCTTCACCTCTTCGATCACCTGATCCGGGGTCATCGACGTCAGGGCCTTCCGCCACGCCTCGTAGCCGCCGTGGCGGAGGTAAACGTCCAGACGATGAAGCTCTGGGATCTCTCGATGTCGCAACAGGATATAGCGTCCCATCACATCCCATCCCGGGAGAGATCTCCCACGATCCGATCGAAGACCTCAGGGGTCACGTTTTCCACGAACTCCAGGTCCACTTGCATCGCCGGCGCTCGATGACACGCGCCGATACACATCACCGTCTCTAAGGTGAACCGGCCATCCGGCGTCGTTTCCCCGGGCTGCACCCCCAATCGCCGCACCGCGTGGGCGACCAGCTCATCGGCCCCCCGCAGGGCACAGGGGAGATCGTCGCAGATCTGGATCCGGTGGCGGCCGATGGGATGATCGTAGAAGAGCGAGTAGAACCCTACCACCTCCCGGACCTCGGTAGGGCTGACGCCGGTGATCTCCGCCACCTCTCGAATTCCCTCCTCCGCGCAATATCCATACTCCTGCTGAACCAGATAGAGCAGCGGGAGGATGGCCGACCGCTTCACCGGATATTTCGCCAGAATTGCTTCTACTTCGTGGGCATATTTCTCACGGAGCATTCTCTTCAACCTCTACACCACGAGTGTGGACCTTTACGAGGTTGGATGTTCCCTCACCGGTCGATCTCCCCCAGCACGATATCGATGCTGCCGATGATCGCCACCAGATCCGCCACCAGGCCCCCCTTCGCCATGATCGGGAGGGCCTGAAGGTTCACGAACGAGGGGGCCCGGAAATGGACCCGCCGGGGCCGGGGAGATCCGTCGCTATTGATGTAAACCCCGAATTCCCCTCGAGGGGACTCCACCGCGTGGTAAACCTCACCGGGCGGCGGGCTGAAGCCCTCCGTCCAGAACTTAAAGTGGTGGATCAGGGCCTCCATGCTCCAGGCCAGCTCCTCCTTCGGCGGCGGCGTCACCTTGCGATCGGGCGTGATGTAAGGGCCTCGGGGCAGTCGCCGGAGAGCCTGATCGATGATCCGCAAGCTCTGGCGCATCTCCTCGATGCGCACCATGAAGCGGTCATAGACATCGCCGTTCTCGCCCAGCGGCACGTCAAATTCGAAATGATCGTAGGAGGAATACGGCTGGGCCTTGCGGACGTCGTAGTTCACCCCGGAGCCCCGGAGGGATGGGCCCGTGACCCCCCAGGCGATGGCGTCCTCCGGGGAGATCACCCCCACCCCCTTCGTCCGCTGGAGCCAGAGGGGGTTCCTCTTCAACAGGCGCTCGTATTCGTTGATCCGGGCCGGCATGAGCTTCAGGAACGCGCGCACCGCCTCTTCGAATCCTTCCGGGACATCCCGCCACAGCCCGCCGACCCGGAAGTAAGAGACCATCATCCGCTGGCCGGAGACCATCTCGAAGATGTCCAGGATCAGCTCCCGTTCGCGGAAGCAATAGAGAAACACGCTCATCGCCGCGATGTCCAGAGCGTGGGTCCCCAGCCAGACCAGGTGGCTGGCGATCCGTTGCAGCTCCGTGAGGATGACCCGGATATACTGGGCCCGCAGGGGGACTTCCACCCCCATGAGCTTCTCGACGGCCATCACGTAAGCCAGGTTGTTGGACATCGGCGAGAGATAATCGATCCGGTCGGTGAGGGGGATGATCTTGGTGTAGGTTTTGGACTCGCAGTGCTTCTCGATGCCGGTGTGCAGATACCCGATGTCCGGCACCACGGAGACGATGGTCTCGCCATCCAGCTCCACCAGCAGGCGCAACACCCCGTGGGTGCTGGGGTGCTGCGGGCCCACATTCAAGAGGACCGTCTCTCCCCGGAGCGCCCGCTCTGAGACCAGGTGCTTCAACTGTTCCAGCGTGAATTCCTGAACCTCGCCCTCTCGGATCGCCATAAGTTCTTAACCTTCCCATCAAGGTGTGAGCCTCGCCCCTCGTGGCCTGCCCATCGGATGGGAATGCCGGACGCACGGGAAGCGGGCTGGGAGCGCATCGCTTCGACCGCTGGTGCCAGGGGCGCCTTTGAGGACTTCGTTCGCCTGCCAGCCCCACAGATCGAAAACGCCATCCGCTACCAGTCAGCGCGACCCGAAAACGCGGCGGGCCTGCCGCCGTTCACACCGGGCGGAGGCCCGGGCGACCATCATCCTATTCCCGCACGTAAGGCTTCTGGGAGTCAATCTCCCGCCAGTTGAAAGAGAACTGGACCGGCTCCACGACCAGCGGGTGGTCCCGTCGCAATGGATGCCCCTCCCAGTCCTCCGGCAGCAGGATGCGGCGCAGATCCGGATGGCCCTCGAAGCGGATGCCGAAGAGATCGTAAACCTCTCGCTCGTGCCAGTTCGCCGTGGGCCAGATCCCCGTTACGGAGGGAACCACCGGGTCCTCTTCTTCCAGGAAAACTTTCAAGCGAAGCCGGAGGTTGTGGGAGAGGGAGTAAAGGTGATAATTGACAGCAAAGCGGGGACGCTCAGGCCAGTAATCCACTGCACACAGATCAGAGAGGAAATGAAACCGGCACACCGGATCATCCCGGAGGAAGCGGCAGAGCTCCACCAGATCCTCCCGGCGGACCACCAGGGTGGTTTCTCCCCGAAACTCGATGATCTCCTGAAGGGCCCCAGCAAAACGCGCCCGGATGGCTTCCACCACAGCCTGGATCGACACCCCTATCCTCCTGTGTGCGAGATCCGATGGCATTTGGGGTGATGGGACATCGGGCAAAGTCTTTGCTCCCATCACTTCGCTCAGGGTTTATGCGGCGCCTGGACCGCTCGGGCACCGCACGAACCGGTTTTTCTCCCCTCCACGCGGTCTTCCCGGCCCCATTGTCCTTCCCCAGCGATGGCGCAACGGGTCTCCTGGATAGGGTGGGCGGGGCTGCTTCCGGTAGCCCCGCCCACCCCGCAGGTCCCCCCGAGAGGGGAACAAGGCCTTCGCTTCTCACCGGGAAGCTCCGATCCGTCCCCCTCGTCGGATCTTCTCATGGAGCAGCAGGATGCCCTCGATCAACCCCTCCGGGCGAGGAGGGCAGCCCGAGACATACACATCCACCGGGATGATCTCATCGACCCCCTGGACGATCGCATAGTTGTTGAACACGCCGCCGGTGGAGGCGCAATCCCCCATCGCGATCACCCATTTCGGCTCCGTCATCTGATCGTAAAGGCGCCGGACCACCGGGGCCATCTTCCGGCTCACCCGCCCGGCCACGATCATCAGGTCCGCCTGACGGGGGGAGGCGCGCATGATCTCCATCCCGAACCGAGAGAGATCATAATGGCTCGCCTGGGTGGCCATCATCTCGATG
Source organism: Thermoflexus sp. (assembly GCF_025055495.1). Lineage (GTDB taxonomy): Bacteria > Chloroflexota > Anaerolineae > Thermoflexales > Thermoflexaceae > Thermoflexus. Next base: position 12,737 of record NZ_JANWXB010000411.1, read on the forward strand.
GCGCAACAGGCCAGCCCAAACAGCAACGGCCACATCGCCCGGGTCCGCCCCCAGGCCGCCACCCACTCCAGGGCTTCCTCCAGGGTGGTGAGCGCCACCCCCATCTCGCCGGTCTTCTGGCCTGCCCCAACCGCCACGGGCTCCCTCACCGCTCCCATTCGAAGGCTCCTTTCCGCCACGCGTAGATATATCCGATCAGCAGGATCAGGACGAAGAGCCCCATCTCAACCAGGGCGAGCGTTTTCAGGGACCGAACCTGCAATGCCCATGGATAAAAGAAAATAATTTCGATATCGAAAAGAATAAAAAGCAGGGCGATCAGATAAAATTTAACCGGGAAGCGTCGCTGTGCCGGCCCGATGGGGATCATACCGGATTCATAAGGGAGCTGTTTGCGGCGGCTGGGCCGCTTTGGGGCCAGCAGCTGGGGGGCGATCAGGGCCACCCCTCCGATCCCCAATCCCACCAAAATCAGAGTCAGGATCGGCACATACTCCAGAAGGATTCCGTCCGGCATCAACAGGCTCCCCCGGAAGTCTTTTGTTCATTCTACCACAATCAAGGGGAGCGTCAACCTTCTGGAGCATTTATGCTTTGACCCATTACGCTATGGGCAACTTCTGAACGCCTATTTTTTCTCCCCCTCCCCAGAGCCCATAGGCCCTGGGGAGGGGGGTAGGGAATGGCCCGCTTCCCTCCGAAAGGCGCTTGGATTGGACTCGATGTCAGAAGTTGCACATAGCACTCCCAATCAATAAGGGACAAAGCATGAATTGAGGATTCGAGGGCTCAAGGGGCTGTGTCGGGGAAGAGGGCAAGCCGTTCCGGCCTCCTTTCTGAGCTTGGGGCTTCGGAAGGGGGAAGAAAAATTCGGGGGGATGGGGCCGGGACCAGAGGTCCTCCCCCTCATCCCCCTGGGTCTATCGGACAAGGCTCGGGCTTTACGGACCAACTGCCTGACAGCCCCGGCGCTCTCATCAGCGACGGCCACATCGAAGCCCGGATCGGGTTTGCCCATGAATTCCTGCTTTGCCATGGGCGGCTATAAAAGATCGAAACCCTGAGAAGGCGAGCGCAGCCTTTGCTCATCATGATCAGGCAAAAGAACAGCAACATATGATCCGATCGCATGCAGCGGGCTTCGATCAGGGCCAACATAGATGGCATCTGTCGGACAATAAATTTCGCACAGAAAACAGCTCTGGCATTCTTCTCGATAAACGATCACCGCTTTCGATCTGCCGGCCCCATCGGGCTCCATGCGTAAGAGATCCAGCGGGCATATCTTTACGCATAACTCGCAGCCTACACATCGATGGGGGTCAATTGTGTCAATCATCCCTATTCTCCTAAGGGGTCCAGATCTGGAAGGTCTGTGGATCGCTCAGCGACATGGGCGTGATCACGAAGGAAGGCGAGGCCGCATGCTTCTCCGGCCACGCGATCAGCCAGGTGTCCTCATATTGCGGATCCGGCTGGGGATGATCGAGGCGGCGATGCCAACCCCGGGTTTCCGGGCGTGCCCGGGCGCTCTGGAACACGGCCCGGGCGATCTGGATGGCGCTCCGCAGCTCGTGCCAGCGCACCAGATCATGCCAGTTCCCGACCCGGATGGCATGCAGACGCTCCCATAGAGCTGCTGCGCCCGCATCGGCCTCCGCCAGCCCGGAGGCGGTTCGGAAGAAGTTATACGCCGGATCCGCGACGAAGCGTTGCAGGGATTTCAACACATCATCCAGAGAAGCTCGGCTTTGTTCCGAATCGCTGGAATCCAGAGGGGCCAGCATGGCGTGAAGGGATGGCGTCAGGACCTCCTCCTCCCAGACGCCATTCCCCGGTTCGACCCGCTCGACGGTGTGAGCGGCCGCTTGCCCGGCCCAGTGTCCGCTTGCCAGCGCCCATGCTAGGTTCAAAAAGGTGATCCCGCTGCCGGCGCCGACCAGGGGCAGCCGTGTCGCGGTGTCGCCGGCGGCGAAGAGGCCTGGAACCCCGGTGGCTCCCGCTAGATTTCGGATGTAAATGCCGCCCCCTCCAGCGATCGATCCGATGAAACCCGGGATCCAGGGAACCGGCTCCTTGAACACATCCACGCCGGTGCGATGCAACCCCCGGGCGACCAGGGGGAACTGATGCTCCCACTCTTGTCGCGCCCGAGCCGGGATCCCTCGAAGGTCCATAACGATCGGATCATGTCCGGCCCGGAGTTCACTGAGCATGGCCAGGGCCGTCAGATGGGGGGGAGCCGGGCAAGGAAACCCATGTCGCGCCAGGATGTCCTCGCCCCATCGGTTTCGCAGACGCCCTCCGAGTCCCATGAGCACATCTTGGCCGTGGGTATCGAAGAGGGCGCAGGTGGCCAGATAGCTCGTGCAGAATTCCATTCCCGCCAGCTCCGCCCCGGCCTCCAGGCCCAGGGTCAGTCCCTCCCCCATAGCGGAATGCAGTCCCATGTGGGCCCCTCGCCACGCGCAGCCCCCAGCGGCCAGCACCACGGCCCGCGCCCGCAATGCCACCAGCACGCCCTGCTGGCGGCGAATCCCGAGGGCCCAGAAGCCTCCTTCTCGTGCGGAGCGGAGCTTCAGAATGACGGTTTGATCCAGGATCCGGGTGCCAGCCCGCAGGGCCTCCTGGCGCAGAAACCGGGCGAACTCCACGCTGGAAAGCCCCAGCCGGGGCACGTGCCGGCGTCCGGCTGCGGGGATCCATCGCCGACGGAGCGATCCATCTTCGGACCGCTCCACCGGAGCTCCTTTTGCGGCCAACTGTTCGATCAGGCATGCGGTTGTCTCGATGGTTCGGCGAACCGCCTCCGGATGCGCCAGCCCCTCGGAGAGCCGGGCATGCTCCGCCCAGAAGGCTTCCCAATCGTCCTCCGGCCGCAGGTAGATCACCACGCCCCCAGCGAAGGGGCTGACCCCATCGGCGCCAGCGAACCCCTTGGCCACCACCAGGGTTCGAGCGTGAGGCGCTGCGGCCCGGGCGGCCATCAGGCCTGCGATCCCGCCGCCGATGATCAGGACATCGCATTCCCTCCAGCATACGGGGTGATCCCGCCAGCGCTCGACACGAAAGTGGTGCTTCATCGCCTCGCTCCTGGAAGGGCTTTAGCGAGCTGTCGAACGCCCACGTCCAAGCCCAGCCCGATCACGCCGATCGCCAGGATGGTGGCCATCAGCTCCGCGTAGGCCAGCCGATCCCGCGTGTTCAGCAGGAAGTAGCCCAGCCCGCTGCTGACCCCCAACATCTCGGCTGGGACCAGCACCACCCATGCCAGGCCCACCGCCAGGCGGACCCCTCCGATGATCTGCGGGAGGATCGCCGGCAGGATCACATGGGCGACCAGATGGACGCCCCGCGCGCCAACGCTTCGGGCCATCAGCAACCAGCCCGGCTCCAGCTGCCGGATCCCGGCGGCCGTGCTGAAGAGGATGGGCCAGATCGTGGCCACGACGATCAGGGCGATCACGGCCAGGTCGCCGACTCCCAGAAGGATGATCGCCAGGGGTGTCCATGAAAGCGGCGACACGGTTCGCAGGACGTGCAGTGGGACCAGCATGGTCTGTTCGGCGAGGGGCCTCAGTCCCAGGATGAGCCCGATGGGCACGCTCAACCCGATGGCCAGGGCCAGGCCGATCAGCACCCGCTTTAAACTCAGGAGCGCATGGGCGGTCAGCGTTCCGCTGCTGACCAGGTGCCAGAGGGCGGGCAGGGTTTCAGCGGGCGAGAAGCTGGCTAAAAACGCATGGGAGCCCAGCCAAGATGGATGGGTGCCGCCCCACCACAGGCCCATCATCAGCGCCGTCCCCAAGGCGGGACGCAGCACATTCTGGACGTTCCACCTTTTTCGGCTCGCCGCTCGGGCTGGAACCGGGCGTGTGGAAGTCTGGGCTTCAAGCATCGATCGCCTCCTCACGCTCCCAGGAAGCGGGCTGATCGAAAACCGATGGCCCTCCGGCCTCTTCGACAGCGCGGCGCACAAAGCGGTCTTCCACCAGATCCCGGGCGACCCATGTCGGATCCAGACCTTTCAGAAACTCCACTTCCCCCTCTACCGCGGTTTGCTGGAGCGCCTGGACCAGCGCCGCGGTATAAGAAGGGTAAGGATAGGGCTGGAAGTCGATCCAGCGGGGCTGCCACTGCACATTCCGGATGGCCCCGGCGGCGACATATGGCTCCAGCGGGGCGTTGAACACCTTGGCAATGGCTTCGACGGGATGGGGAAGATAGCGGCTGAGCACCTGCGGTGCCTCGTGGCGGTTCGCCCGCAGCCAGAGCTGGGCCCGCACGACGGCGCGGATCACCGCCTGGGCCCATTCCGGGCGCTCCTCCAGATCCTCCTCCCGCATCGCAACCACGCAGCAGGCGTGATCGCGCCAGACGTCGCCGGTGAACCGGAACACGCGCCCTACGCCTTTGACCTCCGCCAGGGCATTAAAGGGATCGGCGACGATGTAGCCTGCGATCTGTCCACCGGCCAGGGCCGGTAGCATATCTGGCGGGTTCATCACGAGTAGCCGAACCTGGCGATCATTAAGCGAGCCGGTTCCACCGAGAACGGGCTCCAGCTTGGCCTTCCGGAGAAGCGTCTGCAGCACCACGTTGTGGATGGAATACCAGAACGGGATGGCCACCGCTTGCCCGGCCAGTTCCTCAAGGCTTTGAAGGTTGTTGCGCACCGTGAACGCTGACCCGTTGACGTGGTTCCAGGCCACCACCTTGACCGGGAAGCGGCGGAAATATCTCATCCAGACTGCGGCGGGCATCAAGAGATGGATCACATCAACCTGCCCGGCCTGGAAAGCCTCAGCGATCTGCGACCAACCCCGGAACAGGATGAGGGGTTCTGGCTGAAGGCCTTCCGCTTTGTAATAGCCTAGGGCGTCGGCGATCAGCAGCGCCGAAGCATCAGTGATCGGCAGATAGCCGATGCGCAATCGCTCATCCTTGGGCTGGGGAGGGGAGGTCGGAGCCTCTCGGGTCGCAGGAAGAGATAGGGGGAGAGATCGGCTGCACCCGAGAAGGCTCAGCCCAAGGAATGCGGCTCCGCCTCGTAAAAAGTCTCGTCGTGTGAGCCGGCTCATGGGCTTACTCTCCTCCTTCCAATTAGGTCATGCTTCCGAGCAACTCGCCGCTTGAAGTCGAGCCCGTCGCAGGGAATCCACGATGAATTCCTGCAACTGGGGCTTCGCGTCGCTATGCCTTCGAAGATCCAGTTCCCAGACAAAGTTGCCGGTCTGGGGGGAAAGAAGAAGGATGCGATCTCCTGCCTCCATCGCTTCGTCTACATCGTGGGTGGCCCAGAGGATGCCGATCCCATCGGACAGAGCCAGCTGGCGGATCTCTGCCCTCAGCTCCCGTCGTGTCGGTGCGTCCAGAGCGCTCAGCGGTTCGTCCAGGAGGAGGAAGGAGGATTGCCGCACCAGAGCCCGCGCCAGCGCCACCCGCTGAGCCTGTCCTCCCGATAGTCCAGCCACCGATCGGTCGGCCAGATCGGCCAGCCCGACCCGCTCCAGGGCCCGATCCACCCGCTCGCGGGCCGCGGATCCGTTCATCCCTGGCAGAAAACGCAGGCCGAAGAAGACGTTCTCCCAAACCGTGAGCCAGGGTAGCAGCAATGGGGTCTGGAACATGACGGCCAGCTTCGGCGTCCCAGCTTGCACCGGCGCTCCATCCAGCGTGACCTGCCCGGCGTCCGGTCGATCCAGGCCGGCCAACAGGCGCAGGAGGGTGCTCTTGCCGGCGCCGCTTGGACCGATGACACAGACCACCTCCCCGTCCCGGAGCTCCAGGTGGAGATCCTTGAGCACGGGAATCAGACGACGCTGTTGCACAAAGCTCTTATAAAGCCCTTCCGCTCGCAGCACGCTCATCGTTCGATCCCTCTCTCCAGGCCGATCGCCGTCCTGAACCGGGGTAGGACGGAAGGCCTTCCGAACCTCCGCCCCACCCCCATTGGATTGCTCCTCTCCGATATCCCGGAGGCGAGGAGCAGGTTGCGATAGCCCATGATTTCCACCTCGATCCCTGGGACGGCAGCGAAGTCCTAAGCATCGAGGTTTTCGACCCGCGTCACTGCGTCCGCCGGGGCCTCCACGACCTGCCGGGCCCTCAGGACATCCTCTACGGTCTCTGCCTCGTAAAAGCACAGGCACTTGCTCATATCCTCACAGACATACGTGCGCAGGAATTTAACCTCCGGGACCTGCGCGTAGCGGGGGCTGTTGGCCTTTTTACGCTGGAGATAGGCCTCCATGGTCAGCCCCGGGGGGAAATTCCACTCCACCACGTAATCCACCGTCGCTCGGGTAGCGCGGGCCTCCTCCAGTTCCTGGCCGACCAGGCGGACTGACTTGATCAGAGCGGTTGCGAAATCCGCTTCCCGGGCCGCGTGGCGAAGGTGATCCTCCACGGGAGCCTCCAGGATGGCGAAGAACCGGGAGTGATCGCTGGCCACCTGGGCTTCGATCAGCTCCGCGTTCCACCTGCGGGCCGCTTGGGCGAGCCGATCCAAGGCGGCCCGGATCTCTGTCCGCTGCACACCGTTGGGCAGGGCGCTTTCCAGAAGAAAGATGGGCATCGTCGCACCTCCTTGAAAGGATCGAGTGGGGATGGAGAGTATGCATCCCTCATGGCTGATCTCCGGCTTGGACGCCCGGTCCTCCATGGGCGGTCATCACGATCCGCGCCTCTTCTCCTTCCCGATGAACTTCAAGCACCGCATACCCGTTGCGCTTGGCCCAGGCGACGATGGTGAACTCATCCGCATAGCCTTTGACCCACACCTCCACCGCCTCCTCCGGGCCCAGGCCCGCCAGGGCATGCCGGACCCGACCGATCGGCGAGTCCGTGCATTGCTCGATCCCTGCCCGCAGATCTATCGTCCGTGCGATTCGCGCCATGCCTTCCCCCTCATCCGTGGGGGCGGGCCTCCCATCCGGGAGGCCCGCCCCCTTCGCTTTCAGCGTTCGATGGGCACCCCGATGGTGTTGCCCCACTCCGACCAGGAGCCGTCGTAGTTGCGGACGTTGGGGTAGCCCAGGAGATGGCGCAACACGAACCAGGTGACCGAAGACCGTTCCCCGATGCGGCAGTAGGTGATAATCTCCTTATCCGGTGTGATCCCCGCCTCCTCGTAGAGCCGGCGCAGGGACTCCGGATCTTTGAACGTGTCGTCGTCGTGGAGCGCCTTCGACCACGGGATGTTCACCGCGCCGGGGATGTGGCCACCGCGCTGGGCCGCCTCGTTGGGGTATTCCGGCGGAGCGGTGACCTCCCCGGTGAATTCCGCCGGCGATCGCACATCCACTAGGGCCACCCCCCGCTTCCCCATGACGTTCAACACGTAGGGCAAGTGCGCCCGCAGACGAGCGTCCGGCTCCTGGGCTCGATAGGTCGCCGGCGGGTAAGAAGGCACCTCCTCGGTGAGCGGGCGCCTCTCCTCGATCCACTTCTTGCGGCCGCCGTTCAGCAGGCGCACATCCGCATGGCCGTAGAGCTTGTAAATCCAGAAGGCGAAAGCGGCGAACCAGTTCCGGAAGTCGCCGTAGAGCACCACGGTGGTGTCATTGGAGATCCCGGCCCGGCTGTTGAGGGCCTCGAAGGCTTCCCGGCTCAGGATGTCCCGCCGCACCGGGTCGTTCAAGTCCTTGCGCCAGTCGAAGAGGACCGCGCCGGGGATGTGGCCCAGATGATACGCGCTGCTCGGGTCATAATCGACCTCCACAATCCGCACCTTCGGATCCTGAAGGTGCTGCGCCACCCATTCCGTGTCCACTAACGCCAGGGGATCCGCATAGGTCGCCATGGCCTCTTCCCTCCATACAGGGGTTAAAACGGATTGGGCTTCCCTGTGGGACTGAAAGGGCACGAGCGTCTCGGCGTCCCGCACGGCCTCTCGCGATCGCTGGACGGCGACAAGCGCCTATCCATGGCCGATCGGAAGCGGTGAGCATGGAGGGAGGCGTTGTCGCAAGTTCCGCCGGAGGGCTGCGGCTCTGCGATGGGATCCGCTTACCGCTCCGGAGGATAACTCGCATGAACCCGCTCTCGCGATGTCCCTATCCCTTGGATCGGGAGAATACGGGAAAGGGCTGTCCCATTGCCGTCAGGCAAAGAATTGGCGAGAGCGGAATGCGGGAACACCGCGGTTCGTGGGTTTCCGAACGGGAGAGGGCGAGGACAGAAGGAGGTCGGTTCCACTCAGCGGGGCGCGCGTCCCAAGCGGGCGGCCGCCTTCTGCCCCCGCTCAGGACAGATACAGGTGTTCATCGAGGAAATGAAATCCACCCGCGGCGCGATCCGCTGTCGCGGAGCGCCCCTCACGCCAGCAGGTGGGATCGAGCGCATCTTGGCCATCGTCTCTCAACGGCCTCAGGGGTTTGGCGCTATATATAACACGGCCCCGATTTTTTGTCAAGAGGATCAGCGAAATCAGCGCGCCTCGGAGCCCGCGGAACGCGATCCGGCTTCCCGCCTTCCGTCCGAGTTGTCCGACCGTTGCAACGCTGGTAAGATACCCCCTTGAAGCGTTCTTGCGAGGAGAGCATATCGAAGGCCACCCCTGGCGATTGGGGCGGTGTGGGAGGAACGCCGGAACGGATGGGGAGGCCATCGGCCTTCCCTCTATCCCTTAGGGCGTTTCCACGGATCATCTCTGCGGAGGATCAACCCGATGAAGGTGGTGCTGCTGCGGGATGTGCCGAACCTCGGGCGGGCGGGCGAGGTGAAAGAGGTCGCCGACGGCTACGCGCGGAATTACCTGATCCCCAGGGGCCTCGCCACGCCGGCCACGGAGGGCCTCATCCGCCACGCGGTGGAAACCCGCCAGGCGGCGGAACAGCGCCGGATTCGTCAGCGGAACACCGCTCAGGAGATGGCCGCCCGGCTTCAAGGAGCCTCGGTGACGATCCGGGCCCGGGCCGGGCAGAGCGATCGGCTCTACGGCGCGATCACCAGCCAGCAGATCGCCGAGGCCATCGCCCAGCAGCTGGGCGTGGAGGTGGACCGGCGACGGATCGAGCTGGAGGCCCCGATTCGCACCCTGGGGATCCATCCGGTGAAAGTGCGGCTGGGTCCGGAGATCGCTGCCCAGGTGCAGGTGGTGGTGGAACGGGAGGCATAAGGGTGGGGATCGGAGAACGGCTGCGGGCGGCTCGGGAGGCCCGGGGGCTCTCTCTGGAGGAAGCCGCCGCGGGAACCCGGATCAAGCGCATCTATCTGGAGGCGCTGGAGAGCGAAGCCTTCTCGCTCCTCCCCAGCCCGGCCCACGCGCGCGGGTTCCTGCGCCGCTATGCCCGATGGCTGGGTCTGGACGAGAAGATGATCCTGGCGGAGTGGGATGGGACGCCGGCGGCCATCCCTCCGGTGCGGCCATCCCGTATGCCCTCCATGTTCGATCTCACCCGCATCCCGGCCCGCCCGGCTTTTCCGTGGCGTCCCCTCGCCACCGCAGGCTTTGCGGCTCTGTTGCTGATCGGTGTCCTCGTTCTGGTTCGCGGGCCATGGGGGGGTCAATCCGCTGGTCTTCCTCCGGCTCCCACCGTGACGGGAGCCGTATCCATTCCATCTGCGACCGCGACTCCCGGATCGGTGACCACCGTCCCCGCGCTCCGTCTGGAGGTGGAGGCCAGCGAGCACGTCTGGGTGCGAATCCGGGCGGACGGCCAGATGGTCTATCAGGGCCTGTTGCGGCCGGGGGAAGCCCGGACCTGGGAAGCCCGCTCGTCCCTGGAACTGGACACGGGGAACGCCGCAGCCCTTCAGGTGCGCCTCAATGGCCGTCCCGAAGGCCCCCTGGGCGGGCGCGGAGAGATGGTTCGTAAAACCTGGTCGAGGTAAGATCGGCGAACGAGGTTTTGAGGCCGGGAAGCCGCCCAAGGCGGCTCCCCCATCTCTCCGCCCAAAGATTCCTTGGTTCCCTCCTCCCCGCGGCCCAAGGGAACATAAATCCCGACGAGGGAGGAGCCAGGGAGTAGAGTCATCCCCCCGCCCGGTATGTCCCCTTCGTGCGGGCGTCTGCGCGCTGCCGTCCCCATATTTTCGCTCCAGCAGTCCATGCTTCCTTCTTTGGGGATTTTCGGGGGCAGTGCAGGGGGCCTTTGGCCCCCGCACCGCCCCCGAACGATTTTTTTTCTCCCCCCTCCCCACGGCCCTCTGAGAGTTGGTTTCACTTTATTGCTTATTGCAGGGGGCGCGTCCAGCGGATAAGATAAGCAAGAGGCTTGGATCAGAGGCCTGAAGTCCCTCGCGCGGAGTCGGAGGGGAGGAGCGTTCACGGATGCGAGGCTGGTGGTCGGCCCTGGGAGTGGTGGAATACGAAGCGGCTTGGAGGTTGCAGCGCGCGCTGGCTGAGGCCCGGGCGGCGCAGCGGATCCCCGATACGCTGCTTCTGCTGGAGCATCCTCACGTGTTCACCCTGGGGCGCTCCGCCCGGCCGGAACATATCCTGTGGGATGAGGCCGAGCGGGCCCGCCGGGGCGTTCAGGTGGTCCTCACCGATCGCGGCGGCGACGTCACCTATCATGGCCCGGGCCAGATCGTGGGCTATCTCATCCTGGACCTGCCGGGGCTGGGGCTGGACAAAGTCGCCTTCGTGCGCCGGATCGAGCAGATGCTGGTGGAAACGCTGGCCCGCTTCGGTATTGCCGCGGGGACGCTCCCCGGGGCCCCCGGGGTGTGGGTGCAGCCGGACACCATGAGCCGATGTGCCTGGTGCCCGCCAGCCCTCCGGCGGGCTCCCGCCAAGATCGCCGCCATCGGCGCGCGGGTGGACGCCCGGGGGATCACGATGCACGGGTTCGCCCTCAACGTGTGCCCGGATCTTACCTACTTCACCGGCATCGTCCCGTGCGGCATTGCGGATAAGGGCGTGGTCTCAATGGCCATGTTCTTGGGGGAGCCGGAGGATGAGGCCGCGCGGTCCCAACAGATCGCGGCCGTTCAGGAAGCCCTTGCCCGGTCCTTCGGGGAGGTATTCGGACTGGAGGTGGAGCCGGTGGACCCCGTTCGCCTCTGGGCGCTGGCAAAGGAGGCGGTCGTCCCCTCTGCGGCTCATTAGCCGACAGCGACCGAGAACTCCTCAGGGGCAATGGCTCCTTTTTCCGCTTTCCGCGGCTCTCCGGGCTGCGGGGAGGGGAGAGAAAACACGCCGTGGGCAACTTCCGAGCTCTCCCAGGGGGTTGGGGACTGGGGCGCCGCTGAAGGCGGTGTTGTTGTTTCCCCCTCCCCAGGGCCTAACGGGCCTGGGGAGGGGACTGACCGGCTTCCCTCCCGAGGGCGCCTGGATCGGACTAGTGCTTTGTCCACTTTTAATTTAGGGGTTTTCGGGGGCGGTGC
>NZ_JANWXB010000018.1 GCF_025055495.1 Thermoflexus sp.
CGAAGCTCCGCCTCATCGATCACTGGAACGGCTCGACCCTCCACCCGCGGTCCCAGCCGCACGGCCAGGAAACGCATCGGCCATGTCAGCCAGCGCAACGGCATCAGAGTCAGAGCGCCCGGGAGGGCTAGAATCTCCGCATAGCGCTGACCGAACGCCCGTGGCCAGGATTCCCATGGGCCATGCAGCAGCCAGGCCAGGATCAGCCAGAAAAAGAACATCCACAGGGACAGCCCCCAGCGCTGGAAAAGCCAGACAGTTCCCCCACCGGCCACCAGGAGGTCCAGAAAGAGAAGACCCAGCCGCAGGCTTTGTAGCCGGATCGCGCTATCTTCAGCTAACCGATGAAGCCATAAGGCCAGAAAACGCCCTTCCTGGGCCCACGCCTGGCGTTTTTCCTCCGGAAGGGCCGGGATTGCCGCTTCGGAAGCCACGATCCAGGCCCGCAGCATGAGGCCCGCCAGCACGCCCAGCCCGAGTATCCAATCACTTGTTCCTTCCATTTAGCCCAGCCCCTCATCCAGATAAGCCTTGATATTGTGCTCCACCGCGTAAGCGGCCGCCTCCGCCCGATTGGACAGCCCGAGCTTGCTGAGGATGCTGCTCACGTAGTTCCGCACGGTCCCTTCGCTGAGAAAGAGCGTTTGGGCGATCTCTCGATTCGTCTTCCCCTCGGCGATCAGCGCCAGCACCCGCAGCTCTTGCTCCGTGAGATCCTTGAAGGCGGAGGCCATCGCGCTGCGCCGTGCTGCCCGAACATGTCGAAGCAGTCGCGGCGTCATCGAAGGATCGATCAAGGCTTCCCCCCGGGCCACGCGTTCGATCGCCGTGATCAACTCATCGCTGCCAATTTGTTTTAACACATATCCGGAGGCTCCCGCCTCGATCGCCTCGAGGAGCAGCTCGTCCTCCGCGTAGGAAGTCAGCATGATCACCCGGGTTTCCGGAAGCGCTTCGACGATCCTTCGCGTGGCCTCGATGCCGTTCCCGCCAGGCAAGCGGATATCCATCACGACCACATCCGGCCGGTGATCCATCGCCTTCTGAACGGCCTCCTCGGCTGACCCGGCCTCCGCCACCACCCGGAAGTCCGGACGTCGTTCCAGCAATGCCCGCAACCCCACCCGCACCACCTCGTGGTCGTCAACGATCATAATGCGCACGGTTCGCATTCCTGATCCCCTCCTGAGTCATGCCGCTTGAGGGATAAGCCGACGTAACCAGCGCGGACGGGCCATGGCCTGCTCCAACCCGGCGAGAGCGGCCCGGGCAGCCTGCTCTCCCCGTTCCAGGATTTCCGGCGCCAGATCCAGGGCGAACACCGGAATATCCCCGGTGGGCACGCGGATCAACCAGTCCGGTGGGGTTTGCACCAGGCGAACCTTCATGATCCATCGCGCCATGATCCCCGCCGAACCGAAGATCACTTCCAGCGTCCGGTTCCATCGCGCTCGGCGGGTCAACCATCGAACCAGCAATGGTCCGGGCAACTCCTCCGGGAAGCGTCGATCCGTCCGCCCGGGTTCCACCCAGGAAAGATCCACACCGATCACGAAAGTGGCCCCCAGCGCTCGAGCGGCATCCGCGGGCAGGGGGTTCAGCACCCCTCCATCGACCAAGCGCCGTCCCTCCCACTCAACCGGAGGGAAGATGCCGGGAAAAGCGCTGGTGGCCAGCATGGCCGCTATCAGCGGACCCCGGTCGATCCAGATCTCCTCCCCGGTGTCCAGATCCACAGCCACCGCCGCAAAGCGAATGGGGAGATCCTCGATCCGAACATCTCCGATCGCCTCCCGCAGGAAGCGAGCCCAGCGCTCTGTTCCGACCAGAGCGTTGCCATTCGGGTCCAGCCGCATGAACATTCGCCAGCTGATCCGGCGGGCAAGCGCCTCAATCGCCTCCGGCGAAAGCCCAGCGGCAAACAATCCTCCCACAATCCCCCCTGCGCTGGTCCCGGTCACGATCTCCGGCCGCCAGCCCGCTTCAACGAGCACCCGGAGCACCCGGATATGGGCAAACCCCCGAGCCCCTCCGCCGCTCAACGCGATCCCCAAGCGATGTGGGCGCCTGATTCCCCAGCGCATGGCATGGGCTCCCAGAGGCACAAGGTTGCAATTCCTTCGATCCTATTGAATTATAATTCGAGAGCTCATTCGGCAGACCCATCGCTTCGTTTCATTGGTCATTATGCTTTGGGATGCGGGACGGGGTCCTTCATTCCCGCACCCCAACGCGGTAATCCAGTTGGGCAGGGTTTCACTGCTTACAGATGAGAGATGGGACGTCAATTCATGGGTTGTGAAACATTACCCAATCCGGGAAGGGGGTTTATTCCATGCCACGCTGGACCCGTCGTTCGTTTCTGAAGCAAATCGGCTGGATCGGATTCGGCCTGGCGGCCGGAGCCTGCGCGCGCGCCCTGGGGATCCACACCCCCACGCCTTTCCCGACCCCCTCGCCCAGCCTGCCCCCCGATCCCAGCCCATGGCCTTCCATCACGACGAGCCCCACGGACACGCCGGTGCCCGCTTCACCGACGCCAGCGCCCACGCCCACCAAGACACCATGGCCGACGTTCCCGCGCCCCAGCAAACTGGGAGTTGTGGTCCAGTGGTTCCGGGATGTGCACATCGTCAACCTGATCGTGAACACCCGGATGCGCGTGGCGAAAATCATCGACGATTTCGGCCGGGCGCCGGAGATCAAAGCGGGATCTCCCAACACGATCTTGATCGGTCGGATCCATCATAACTTCGACTTCGGGGAGCATATCCGGGATGGGCGCACAGATATGCGAGCGGCCGCCGAATGGTATGTGAACCAGTTTATGGACAAATACCTGGCGAACCCGCATATCGATTACTGGGAAGGCCACAATGAGCCGCGACCCCATAACCACGAGGTGATGCGCCTCTTCGCGCAATTCGAGATCGAACGGATGAAGCTGATGGCCCAGCGCGGCCTGAAGTGCGCGATCGGGAACTTCCCGAACGGCTCGCCGGATCTGGAGCTTTGGGTCGATTTCCTTCCCGCCCTCCAGGTCGCCAAGCAGCTGGGCGGGATCCTGGCGCTTCATGAATACGCCTCCCCCACCCTGGATGCGGGAGTGGATCATCAGACCGGGGAAGGATGGTTCACGCTGCGCTACCGCAAGGTTTATCGCTATATGGTGCCACCCGCCTATCAGATCCCAATCGTGATCACCGAGATGGGGATCGATGATGTCCCCACCTTCCAGGGGCCGCCCAGCCGGGGCTGGCGAAACTACCTGGATTTCTGGCGACAGCAGGGCTTCGGGGACCCCTATTTCTTCTACCTTCGCCAGCTCTGGTGGTATGACGAGGAGCTGCAGAAGGATGATTACGTGCTGGGAGCTACCATCTATATCGCCGGCGCATACGACAGCCAGGATCCCTATGAAGTCATGGTCGAGCCCTTCCGGGAGATGCTGGAGGATTATCTTCGAGCGCACCCAAACCCATAATCGGCAGCGCTTCATTCCACGCTGATCTCAGGGTAGGGTTACGCCGCTCGCTCCCCCGGGAAGTCTTGTTCTCCTCTCTCCCCACGGCCCTTTGAGCCATAGGGAGGGAGAATCCACGGGGCCGATTTTTCAGTCCTGATTGAGAGAAGAACCATGACAATGATCCCCAAGCGCTGGGTGCTGGCCTCGGCTTCACCGCGACGCCAGATGTTGATCCAGCTTCTGGGATACCCTGTAGAGGTCCTATCGATTTCGATCGATGAGACCCCGAAACCGAATGAGGATCCAGCAGCCTGTGCGGCCCGTCTCGCGCTCGCCAAGGCCGCCGCTGGGGCCCGGCTTGCCCCCGACGCCCTGGTTCTGGCGGCGGATACGGTAGTGGATCTGGAGGGGGAGATCCTGGGCAAGCCGGAGGGCACCCAGGAAGCGCGGGCGATGCTTCAGGCTTTGCGAGGACGTCCCCATCAGGTGCACACGGCGGTTGCGCTTTACCATCCCTTTCGAGGGGAATATCTGCTGGAGGTGGCCACTACACGGGTCTGGATGCGCTCCTACACCGATGAGGAGATCGAAGCCTATCTGGCCACCGGCGATCCCATGGATAAGGCCGGCGCTTACGCGATCCAGCACCCCGGTTTTCAACCCGCCCGGATCGTAGAAGGCTGCTATGCGGCGGTGGTGGGATTGCCTCTGTGCCACCTCGCCCGGGCCCTGCGCCGCTGGGGCTGGTCCCCGTCGGAGGATTTACCTACCAGGTGTCAGTCCGCCCTGGAACACCTTTGCACCGCTTATCCGGAGATCCTTGCCCCCTCTCCTTAACCTGGCCCTGTTTGGACCTGGGCTTTGAGATGAGGAGGGCTGCTTGACGCGTTTCCAGCGATTCTTTATAATTTGTAATGACCTTCCCCGGTAGCTCAACAGGCAGAGCAGCCGGCTGTTAACCGGCGGGTTGGAGGTTCGAGTCCTCCCCGGGGAGCCAGAGGCCGCCGCTGGGCGGCCTTTTATTTTTGGGGATCAGAGGGTTAAGAAAGGGCGGCGCGCAGCGGCATGTCGCCTTACCCGCCAGATCAGAGGGCCGTGGGGAGGGGAGAGAAAAAAGGGTGGGGGTCTGGCGGGCCGCCTTCAGCGGCCCGCCA
>NZ_JANWXB010000019.1 GCF_025055495.1 Thermoflexus sp.
TGGATCCAGTCTTCCCGTTCGCACAGGCCCTCGATGGTTTCCGCGCGGTGGCGCGCCTGTTTTAGGGCCTCCTGGTAGGGGCGCACGAGCTCCCATTGCGGGCCCAGGGCGTAAACTTCCTTGTTGACCTCCACCACAATCCTTTGCTTCCAGAGGGGGGCGAGGTGCTCGTCGCGAAGGGTTTCCTCCGAGTCCAGCCCCCGGCTCAGGTCCCAGTAGTCCTGCCTGAGGAGGCTGTAGAGATCCGAGAGCGGGAGCGTTTTCCATTCCGTCAGCAGATCGATAATCGCTTGACGCAGTCGGCCGAGGGCCAGAGGAAGGATCGGCAGATCCACCCAATAGCCGTCCTCGGCCGTGAAGCGGACGCACTTCTCAGCGACCTCGTCCTCGGCTTGAACGTAGTAAAGGCGCGCGACGTCCCCGGAGAGGGCCGCAGCCAGCTCGAGGGCGAAGTTCATCACGTTGTTGCCCCCGGTGAGGTTCACCCAGATTTCCTTCCCCTGGCCCCCCGTGCCGGCCAGCGCAGCGATCACCCGCACCACCCGCTCGTAGGTCAGGTGGATGTTCCGCCGATCGACCTGGCACCAGCACACCGTTCCGGATTTCCGTCCCCCTGCAATCGGCGGCCACTCTCGGCGCAGCAGGTCGCGCAGGACCTTCTGCATGGGCCCTGGTGGTTGCTTCGGACCGCTGGCCTTCTGGCCAGGCGGGTTGTCGATGTATTCGAAGGCAGGGACGGTTCCCGCGATCACCTCGGGCGTGGTGAAGAGGACCAGCGCTTGGACGTCGCCCACCCGCTGGCCGGCCGTCCGGTGGCGGGCCTCGCCGGAACGGGCGAAGAACCGCTGATCCTCCGCGTTCCACCGCTGGTAGCGATGGGCCAGGTAGGTCAGCGGGCCGATCACCGTGCCCGGGGAGCACCCCAATCCCATCAGGTGGTAAACGCCCATAGCTCATCGCTCCCGCCGCATCACATATCGCTCAATGTGCTGGCGGGCTGCTTCTAATTGTCCGGCACTCT
>NZ_JANWXB010000032.1 GCF_025055495.1 Thermoflexus sp.
GGCGTAGCCGCCGGCGCGCAGGCGGCCAGCAGCAGGCCCAACAAAGCCAGCATCGCCATCACGGGATAGAAACGTCGCGGAACCATCTTCCACCTCCTGAAATCGGGTCAGGGTCTCGGGCTACAGGGACACCCGTTCCGGTGTCACCTGGAACCTCCATCCGCAGCTGTCTGTCGCCTCTCCTTGATCGGGATCGGTGCCCTTGCAGCGGTGAGATGGAAAGGCGTTCCGCTGAGCTTCACGAACTCATGGGCACCCGGCCGGCGGGCCGGTGGAACCCCGCACCACCAGCCGCCCGGGGATCAAGATGCGGGCCGGCGGCGCATGCGGCTCCTGCAGCCGTCGGGCCAGCGCCTCCGCGGCCGCGGCCGCGATGCGATCTACATGCAAGTTGATCGTGGTCAGCGGCGGGTCCGCCAGCGCCGCCAGCGGCGAGTCCGAACAACCCACCACCGAGACCCCATCGGGAACCCGCAGGCCCCAGCTTTTCAGGGTCTGCAACACCGTGAGGGCCGGGATGTCATGGGTGATCATCGCGGTGATCCGATCCCCCCTGGACCACAGCGCCTTCAGCGCCTGCACCGTCCCCGCCTCCGTCCCATCCGTCTCCGCCACTAGGTCCGCGTTCTCCTGCAGGCCATACTCCTCCAGGAGGTCGAGATACGCCCGCAGGCGGATGGCGGAGTAGCCGAACTCCAGCGGCTCCGCCAGATAGGCGATCCGCCGGTGCCCCAGGGCGAGCAAATGCTCCAGCGCCAGCCGGGCCGTCTGCTCGAAATCCGTGTCCACCACATCGATCCCTTCCATTTCATCCGGCCGGCCGATGGAGACGAAGGGGACGCCGAGCTCCTGCAGGAGGAGGATGCGCTCATCCCGGCGGCGGACCATCATCAGCAGCCAGCCATCACAGATCCCGAGGGAGATGAAACGCTCGAAGGATTCCGGATCGTGGCTGATGTGGAGCAGGAAATTGAAGCCGGAGCCGCTGACCGCCCGGGCGATCGCGCCGAAATACTGGAGGTTCAGGGGATCGAAGGATTCGGGGGTCAATAACGCGGAGAGGGCGACGGTGTTCGTTCGGCGGGCCGCCAAGCTTCTGGCGGCAAAATTCGGGCGGTATCGGAGGCGCTCCACCGCCTCCAGCACCCGGGCCACCGTCTCCGGTTTGAAGCGGCCCTTGTTGTTCAGGATGTTGGAGACGGTGGTGATGGAAACACCCGCTTCCCGCGCGATGTCATAAATGGTCGGCATGCCTTTCTTGCCTGAGGGGGGCTTCCAGCAGGAACGCCCACCTCCGCTTTCATCGAGGACGATCCTGCATCTCCTCGTCGACGAGGAGGGCCGATCCGCAGGATTTGATAAAGCGCTTTACAAAAGCGCTTTTATTATAAGGGGATCGCGAACATTTGTCAAGCGGCCTGGGGGAACCGGCGCGGTCCAACCTCAGCGGGGCGCTCCCCTGAACCTTCCGGCGGGTCTTCCCGGCTTCCGGAGGAAAAGACCCCTCATCGTAGACCCTCCCGCTCTCCATTTGCCCGAAGTCCGGCGGGGGATTTCCCGATCGCTTCGGGGGCGCCGCCAAAGGCGGCACTTCGCCCCACCCCCCAAGCCCTCCCGATCGAAACCGGCGGGGCCTGAGGAAGCGCTGGAGCTTCCATCCATCAGGAGGCAAGGGATTTGTCGGATGACTGTGGATTGCGTATACTCAGGGGAGGATTTCCCAAGAGGAACACCGCAATGGCCGAAGAACCTCTCCAGAAAGGACGGCGGGGGCGTCGGCGGAGCAACCCGCTGGAGCGCTACGCAGCGGACATCATCGCCAAGCAGCTTTTCTTAGAAGACCTGGCGGTGGCCGCCATCGATTTCGATACCCTGGCCGCTTACTATCCTGAGCTGACGCCGGAACAGCTGCGCGGCCGTCTGGGCATCGCCACCAAACGGGCCCTGCTGGAGGATGTGGCCGACATCATTCTGGAGTCCCCGGATGAAGGGGAAGGTCCAGAGCAGATGCGCCTGAACATCCTGGACCTGGACCGCTTCGCTGAGATCGTCCATGAGGAGATGACGGTTGAGGTGATGTGAGCGGATGGCGGACAGCACCTGGTGGATGGAATAAGGCGGTGGAGGGATCCCGCATGCATCCCTCCACCGCCTTATTTTTACCCGATCGAAGCGATGCCACAAGGGGGCTCGGATGAGGTTGGCACGCGGGCCCGCACGCCATATTCCTCCCACGGTCCTGAGGGCTGTGGGAGAAGGGATAAAATCCCTCTTTGAGGAGAAGACGAACGATGCGCCTCCTCTGCTGGCTTATGGGAGCGTGATCTGAACCGAGGTGATCTGGGTCAGATCGTTGTGCTGATACTGAATATTGACGACGGTCCCGTCTTTCTGGAAAAGCAGATTGCCCACCTGGCCATATTGAGTCGGGGCTCCCAGAACCTGCCAGCCCTGCTGCGGCATTTGGGTGCTGTAAAATTCCACCAGTTCCTGAACGCTCATCTTTGTGTCAAAGGCAATGCGGGCCGTGGTCACATCCAGATTAAAGGCGTCCGGAGGAAGCGGGAGGTCCGGCCGGATGGTCGGCGTCGGCCGGAGGGGAACCCCTGGAGAAGTCGGGGTGGGAGTTGGCGAAGGCGGGGGAGCGCAGGCGAGAACCACCAGGGACAATCCGATCAAAAGCCCTCCGAAGAGATAAAAGCGCATCGTCTCTCCTCCTGGCAGCGGGCTTCACAAATGAATTTAAAAGAACTCGGGAATCTGTGTCAATAGGGCTTTGTCCAGTTATAAGCTGGGGATTTGAGGGACCGAAGCCCGTCCGGGAGGCCATGGCCCCTCCCCCCAAACATCTTTCGGGGGCGGTGGGGGGCCAAAGGCCCCCCCAAACCCCTAAAAAAATGGACAAAGCAATGGTGCGTTGATCCCTTGGAAATGAGAGACCGGTTGCACCATGGGCAACCTCAGGTGGGGCATCCGCTCCCGGGGCCTCCGGGGGCGGGCCCGCCCCCCAACCCGCGGGAGGGCCTGCATATTTCCCATCGCGCAGGCGGCACTCGTTCGTTTCCATCGCTATCCTATCCAGGAGGGACATCGATGGCCGTGTTCGTGATCCTTCACAGCGTGTGGCGCTGGGCGGTTCTCCTGGCCGCCATCGGAGCGCTTTATGGGCTAATCCGGGCAGG
Organism: Thermoflexus sp.; assembly: GCF_025055495.1. Lineage (GTDB taxonomy): Bacteria > Chloroflexota > Anaerolineae > Thermoflexales > Thermoflexaceae > Thermoflexus. The sequence continues at coordinate 3,183 of NZ_JANWXB010000032.1, forward strand.
TCGAGGGATCGCCCTTTCCCCTCTGCTGGAGCGGTCGATCCGCTTTTACCCGGTGATCCTGGATATCCAGGTCGCTCTGGGGATCTTGCTCTGGCTCGCCCAGCGTCTCGGGGGCCTGCCGCTCACCTCGGTTCAGGTGATCCATCCGGTCTGGGGTCTGCTGGCGGCCGGGGCGGCGCACGCCGCTGCTGCCTTCCGGGAACGAGAACCTCCGATCCGCGCTCGTGGGATGTTGATCGCTTACGGCCTCTCCCTAATCTTGATCCTGATCGCCCTGGCCAGTGTGGGGGCCTTCCCCTTCGGACGCCGTTAGCCGGGCGGCGCCGTTCCCGGCCATGGGCTGTCCGGAGGGGCTTCCGCCCCGTGGGGAATCCGCTTTTCCCGGGAGATCCGGAAGGATCACGACGGGCTGGAGCGACGAGCCCGATTTACAGGGAAGCATCACCATGCGCGTCCTGGTTCAGCGTGTTCGCCATGGAGCGGTCCATGTCGGAGGGGAAACCGTGGCCCGCATCGGGCCGGGGGTGGTGCTGCTGGTGGGGGTGACTCATTCCGACACCCCCGCTGAGGCGGACTGGCTGGCGAAAAAAGTGGCCCACCTGCGGATCTTCGAGGATGAGGCCGGGAAAATGAACCGTTCGTTGAAAGAGGTGGGAGGGGAGGCCCTGGTGGTCTCCCAGTTCACCCTGTATGCGGATCCGTATGAAGGGCGACGCCCCAGCTTGATCCACGCCGCTCCGCCGGAGCATGCCCGGCCGCTCATCGAACGCTTCGCGGAAGCCCTCCGCGCCGAGGGCATCCCGGTCCAGACGGGGGTTTTCGGAGCGCACATGCTGGTGGAGATCCACAACGATGGTCCGGTGACCATCTGGCTGGAGCGCTCCGCAACGGGTCCTGGATCCAAATAAAGCGAGGGGGCAGGGGGTGGGGCCGTCTTCGGCGGCCCCACCCACCCCCCAATTCCCTGGATAGCGGATCGGGGTGGGCGGATTCTGCTGTCGGATGCAGTGGGGTCCACCCACCCCATCTTCAAAGCTGATCCTTCTGGAAGAGAGCCCGATCCACCACCGTGGAGAGATCACCATCCGAAGACGCGGATCCCTGGGGAAGAAGGGACGTGGATGAGCCCGCTCCGTCTGATCGTCCGAGCGGCCACCCTGCTGACGGCGGCCTATCTGGTCAACGGCCTGCTCGGCCTGCTCCGCCAGATCCTGATCTATGGAGCCTTCGGCACCAGCCCGGAACTGGATGCCTACTGGGCCGCTTTTCGGATCCCGGATCTGTTGTTCACTCTCTTCGCCGGCGGGGCGCTGGTCTCCGCCTTCCTTCCGGTCTTCACCACACACCGGGCGCGGGGGGACGAGGCCGCCGCATGGCGGCTGGCCAGCGCGGTGCTGACCACGGTGGCCTTCGTGGTGAGCGGATTTTCCCTCCTGGCCAGCCTGGCCGCCCCTATGCTCGTGAAGCTTCTTCTGGCCCCCCAGGTTCCCCTTCCCCAGCAGCAGCTCACCGCCTCCCTGATGCGGATCATGCTGATCACGCCGGCCGTGTTCGGCCTCAGCGGGATCATCATGGGCATCCTCCAGGCCCACCAGCGGTTCCTCTGGACGGCCCTGGCCCCCATTCTGTATAACCTGGGGATGATCGCCGGGGTTCTGTTTCTGGCCCCTCGGGGGGGTGTGCACGGGCTGGCCTGGGGGGTGGTCCTGGGCGCTTTCCTCCACCTTCTGATCCAGGCCCCCGGCTGGTGGCAGGTCCGGGGGCGTTACCGTCCTCGCCTGGGCTGGCGCGATCCCGATGTCCGGGAGGTGATCGCCCTGATGATCCCCCGGATGCTGGGCCTGGCCGCCATTCAGCTGAATTTCTTGGTCAACACCCGTCTGGTCTCCGGCCTGGGCGCCGGATATCTGGCGGCGCTCAACCTCGCCTGGCAGCTGATGCTGCAGCCCCAGATCGTGCTGGCGCAGGCGATGGCCACGGCCGCCTTCCCGACCCTCTCCGCCCTGGCGGCCCGGGAGGAGCGCGGGGCGCTCCGCCGAACCTTAGGGGAGACCCTGGGGATCCTGCTGGGGATCACCTTCCCGATCGCCGCCGGGATGATCCTGTTGCGCCGGCCGCTCATCGCGGCCCTTTTCCAGCGAGGGGCCTTCGGCGCGGCTTCCACGGAGTGGACCGCCCAGGCCCTCCAGTTCTATGCGCTGGGCCTGCCCGCCCACGCCGGCGTGGAGTTGCTGGCGCGGACCTTCTATGCGCTCCACGACACCCGGACCCCGGTGGGGGTTGGGGTGGGGGCGATGGCCCTGAACATCGCCCTCAGCCTGGCCTGGATCGGACCGCTGGGCCATGGCGGGGTCGCCCTGGCCAACACCGTGGCGACGACCCTTGAGGGGATCCTTCTCCTGGTGCTCCTGGCCCGGCGGCTGGAGGGTCTGGAAGCCCATCGTTGGGGGCGCGCGGTCGGGCAGGCCGGCGCGGCCACCCTGGCCATGAGCCTGGCGCTGGGGCCGATGGTCCCCTGGGTGACGGATCGCGGGTGGCCGGGGCTGTTGCTGGCCATCCTCCTCGGCGCGGGGCTCTACGGGCTGGCGCTTCAATGCCTGGGCGTTCCGTGGATCCGCTGGGCGATCCGCAGGGCTTTCTCATAGGGAGATCCCCTCCAGGCGGGAAAAACGTTGGGGGAACAAAACAGACGGGCACTGATGTGCCCGACTACAAAACGGACGGGCGCTGACGTGCCCGTCTACAAACAAGAAAAAGCCCCGTCTACCGTTAGGCGCAATGTGAAGTGGAGACCCGTCCAGGGTGTTCTCAAAAACGGGGCACTGATGTGCCCGACTACAAACGAAAAAGCTTCGTTCATCTTCAAGCACGATGCGAAGCGCCCGGCAGGGGCCCTCGGCGCTTCCAGCGCGTCCCTCGTCCGGCTTGCCGGATATCGGTTTCCCATCGCGCCCAACCTGGGTTAAATTTGGAAGCCATGATCCCTT
>NZ_JANWXB010000100.1 GCF_025055495.1 Thermoflexus sp.
TAAATCCGCTACGGATTGGTAAAACGTGACCGGCAATCGTCCTCCCGGGTTGTAATCGCCGAAGAGGACATCAGCAATCGCCTCCCCACCCGCCTCCCCTGGATACCAAGCCTCCAGGATAGCGGGAATGTGCTCCGCCGCCCAGTTCACTGCCAGCGGGCCGCCGTTCAACAGAACCAGCACTACCGGCTTCCCCAGAGCGTGGAGCTGCCGGAGAAGCGCTTCCTGGGGGGCAGGCAGGCCGATGTCTGTGCGGTCTCCGCCCAAGAAGCCCTCCACTTCCACAGGCATCTCTTCTCCCTCCAGTATAGGGGAAAGCCCCATCACCGCGATTACCACATCAGCCTTCCTTGCTGCATCGATGGCCTTTTCTGGATCCACGAAACCCGGCGGTGACCAAAGCACTTGGACTTGAGGATCTAACCCGTGGCTCGCGTATTCCAGCCGTAGGGAGTAGAAGCGACCTGCTTCCAGGCGGGAATTCCCATCCGATCACTTTGTTTGTTGCCACAGCAAACAACCTAGCCAATTTGTTTGTTGTGCCGGCAAACAAATCATAGCACAAAGCTCCCCTTTTGTCAAGAGGTCCCACGAGGGAGGAAGGAAGACATTCCCCTGTGCGCTGACGCAGCACGCTGAATATTTCCCCGGATCCAGAGAATTCCCCTCACCATCAGAAGGTAGCCATCCCTCACCCATGCAGAGATCCTTGCGATAGGTGGGATAGAGAATGGGCATAGCGACCACGGAACGATCGCACGGGCTATTGAAGGAACAGCAGGACCAGGGGATGGGGCAGCTAACCCGAAGCGGGGATGCTCAGGATTACCATGTACAATGGCAATAGGGGGAACTGTTCTAAGATTGTTCTAAGAAAGTTTTAAAGAAAAGCAGACTATGACTGGATAGGAGCCGAAGGAGTTAGAGGCTTGCAGCGGATCTGGAGAGGCGAGGAAGACGTGCCCTTCAAGCCCCAGATCGCTCTGCCGCCCGGCGCTTGAGCCGTTCCAGCTCCCCGCCCCGGAAATCCACAAACCGATACCCCACCCCCCGTTCGGTCAGGATGTAACGGGGCTGCGAGGGATCCGGCTCGATCTTCTGGCGGAGATAATTGATGTAAAGCCGGAGGTAATGGGTCTCATCCCGATATTCATAACCCCACACCTTGGCCAGCAGGTTCTCGTGGGTCATCGTCCGACCCGCGTTGTTCACCAGATGATACAGCAGCCGCCACTCGGTGGGCCGCAGCTTGATCTCCTTTCCCCCGGCGACGATCACCCGCCGGTTGAAATCGATGGTCAGGTAATCATCGATCTGGATCGCTCCGCCGGCGGTGGCGGGGGTTTCCACCCGCCGCAGGACCGCGCGGATCCGGCTCACCAGCTCGCGAGGGGAGAAGGGCTTGGTTACGTAATCGTCTGCCCCCAGCTCAAGCCCCCGCACCTTATCCGCCTCATCCGCCCGCACCGTGAGCATGATCACCGGAACACCGCTTGTCTCCCGAATCAACTCCAGGGTTTCGAAGCCGTCCATCTCCGGCATCATGACGTCCAGGATGACCAGATCCGGCAGCAACTCCTTGATCTTCTCCAGCGCCTCCAGCCCGTTAGAGGCCTCGAAGACCTCGAATCCTTCCAGTTCCAGGTTCAGACGGATGAACTGCCGCACCCGTGCCTCATCGTCTACGATCAGGATCCGCCGGCGCTCCGACGTCTCCGACCGGAAGGGAATGTGAGCCATTTCAGCGCTCCCGCACGAAGCTGATGATCTCGGGCTCCTCGCGCGAGCTCAGGACTTCCACAAAGGAGATCCGATGCCAGGGGATGATCACCTGCACAGCCTCCGGGTCGATGTAATGCACTTCCTTACCATCCCGGAGGCGGACATTCGTGCAAATCAACACCTGATCCTGAGGCTCCGGCAACCGCTCAACCTCAGCCAGGATCGGGTCAGCGTTCACCAGATGAATTAAGACCGTGTATGCCATCAGACCTTCCTCATTTGGCATCTCGATTCAGCGTAGGGGTTTGCAATCCGCGACATCCTTACAGAAACCCCACCCGGATAGAGATCTGCCCCAGGCGAAGCTCATCCCCATCTCCCAGCGGGCGAGGGGAATACGGATCCAACCGAACGCCATTTAAATACGTCCCGTTGGTGCTGCCCAGATCCTCAATGTGGAACCGCTCGTTCTGGAAGAAGATGCGCGCATGACGCCGGGAGACCCCGCCCTCCAGCCCGCCGTCGGGCGTCAGATCCACCTGGGGGAAGATCCCCCGGCCTACATCCAACCGCCCCACCAGGACCTCCTGATCCGGCCGGATCACCACACGGCGACCAGAGGTCAGCACTTGAAGCACCAAGCTCTGCGGACCTGCTCTCTCTGCCGGAGGGGGTTCGACAGGCAATTCCACCGGGATGGATACGCCCTCCGGCAGCGGTTCGGTGCGCAACGGCCCGCCGGTAAGCAGGTAGACCCCACACTTTGGACAGAACAACGCGCCGACGGGATATTTCTGACCGCACAGGGGACACTCGATCATGGCCTCTCCCCCAGCTCGGGCGGCGGAAGCATCAGCATCCGCGTCCTGTATTTTAAGGCGAGCCGCTGACTTCGGGAAACCGAATGGCCTTGCAGCAGGCGGGTGGCCACCGCCAGCGCTTCCTGCGCCAGATCCTTCACTCCCAGCTCCAGCAGACGGGTTCCCACCTCCCGAAGCTTCTGGGCGCCCTCTACCCATCTCCCGGCCTGGACATCCGCCCAGGCCTGCTCCTGCATTCGATAAATCACCACCCGGGACAAGGCCTCCAGTACCGGTTCTGGCGGCGAGGTCATCAGCGGCTCATCGGGAAGCACGTGGGCCTGAACGGACAGTTCGGCCTCATCCAGCTGCGGCGGATTCCCGGGGATGCGGGCCTGAGCCCTCAGTCGGGCCACCTCCAGGAAGCCCGGCTCCAGGGGAGGAAGGGCGAACTCGACCAGCGCCTGGATGGGGCGAGAGGTGTGTAAAGCGCCCAGATACCAGCCAGAGTCCTCCCGCAGTGGAACTCGAAGCTCCGGCGTGATCTGATAAAGCGCTGTCACCAGCACGCCTTCTGCAGGCTCCACCACCAGCCGCACATCCTCGGCATAACGATCCTGCAACAGAGAGAGATGCTCCAAAAAGCGGCGGCGGATCTCTTCCGGCGAGGCGATGTAGCCAGAGATCCCACCGCTCCGGGCAGCGATCTCATCCAGCAACACATCGTTCCAGTCCTCTCCGATCCCGAAGGCGCTGATCCCAATCCCTGCCTCCCGGGCCTGATCCGCCAGCGTCCGGCATTGATCCTCATCCCCATACGTCCGGCCATCGGTGAGGAGGATGAGATGGGAATGGACGCCAGCTTGGCGGGCGCGGAAGAGCTCCTGGAAGCCCAGGAGCAACCCTTGGTAGATCTCAGTCCCCCCCTCCGCTGTCAGCGCCTCCAACCGCATCGAAAGCCGGTGGCGCTCCCCCACCGGGCTTAACGGCCAGATCACCTCCGCCCGATTGTGAAAGGCCACCATCGCCAGACGATCGCCATGCCCCAGATGGCCGGTGAGCTCCAGCGCAGCGGCCTTCACCCGTTCCAGCCGCTCTCCTCTCATTGAATTGCTGCGATCGATCACCAGGCATAGATGGAGCGGCAGGCGAGGGATCGCATGGGGACGGGCAGGCTCGATCGTGAGCAACGCGTAGAGAATTTGAGATGCAGACAGGCTGGGCAAAGCAGAACGACTGAGCAGGAGCTGGAGCCGCAGGAAAGATCTTTGGCTCCCCCATCGGGCCTGCCACCGCCGGTCATATTCCTCCCGCCGCTCGGGATCCGAGAGCACGGAATACGCCTCGTGGACTAAACGGAACAGCAGGGAGGTCCCGGCCCCCGGCATGACGTCCGGGTGAACCTTCCGTGCCAGCGCCCGGTAAGCTTTCTTGATCTCCTCCGCATCCGCTGAAGGCGGGACGCCCAGGATCGCGTAGTAATCCACGAACTCCTCGCGCGCGCTCATCGCCCGACCAGGATCACCGAGATGTTATCGTGACCGCCTGCGGTTTTCGCTTCCTGAACCAGCCGCTGGCATGCCTCCTGGGGGGAGGCGCTTTCCCAGATGATCCGTAGGATCTGGGCTTCAGGCACCTCCCCCCATAGCCCGTCCGTGCAGAGCATCAACCATGCATCCCGAGGAAGGGAAACCCGTCGATAGCCCGGATTCAGCCGGCTGGGATGCCCCAGCGCCTGATAGAGAACGTTCCGCGGAACCCCGGCGGCCTCCTCCTCGCTCAGCCCTTTCAACGAGATCATCCGCTGAATCAGGGAATGGTCCTCCGTGAGCTGCTCCAGCCGATCCGGCCACACCAGGTAAGCCCGGCTGTCCCCCACGTGGATCAGATGCACGCTATCTCCCACCACCAGTGCCCCCACCACAGTCGTTCCACCCCCTGGCACCATCTGGAGGATCTGAGCGTTGGCCACCTGGAGGGATTCCTCCAGCACCTCCTTAATCGGATGGTCAGGACCTCGATGGGCCAGATGGGGGATCAGGAGACGAGCGGTGAGATAGCGGGCGATCTCCCGGACAGCCAGATCGCTGGCCTGTTCGCCCCCTCGATGTCCTCCCATCCCATCCGCGACCAGGAACAAGCCCAGGGGCAACAGCTCCCGGGAACCCTGGTAAACGATGGATAGAATCAGGATCGCATCCTCATTGCTGGGTCGAACCAGCCCCGGATCAGTGGCCCAGCCGAAACGGAGTCCCAGCGCCGGCTGGGACGGCATAGGGGGAAGGGGCATCGTTCCCCCCTTCGGTTCTTCCATAGGCGGGGGAGGAGTCATGGGCTCGGGACCGGGAACAGCAGTATGGATGACCGGGGGTGCCGATGGAGCGCGCTTCTCGGCTTCCCGTCGCTGGAAAAGGCGCTTGAGCCATTTCATCCGTTTATCGCCCTCCTCGCCGGTGCTTCGTCCAGTTATGAATCGAGGGGTTGAGCAACCCAGACGAGGGGAGAAGGCCAAGGACCCCTCCCTCCTATCTCCCTTTTCCCTGCGGCCCAACAAAACCGCAGGGAGGAGATTTGGGGAGCTGGGCCGGGGGCTGAAGGCCCTCGGCTCAGCTCCCCAAATCTCCTCCCTGCGGTTTTGTTGGGCCGCAGGGAAAAGGGAGATAGGAGGGAGGGGTCCTTGGCCTTC
>NZ_JANWXB010000247.1 GCF_025055495.1 Thermoflexus sp.
TTCCCCCTCCCCACAGCCCTCTGGGCTATGGGGAGGGGAAAAGAAGGTCCAGCTCCATCAACTCCCGTCCGGGCGATGGAGATCGATCCAACTCCGCCAGCGGCGGACCCCCAGCGCCATCATCAGGATTCCCACGATCACAGGCAACAACAGACTCGAGAGGGCCAGCCCCTGGGATATCACCAGCCAGAGGCTGCGTCCGATGATTACGAGTCCCAGTGCAATCATCATCGCTGCCAGAATCAGACGGAAAGCCCACGCGGGGCTCATTTCCTCACGCCCCCTTTTGTGATCGCCGCCAGTGCTCCACTTCGATCCGGAAGCGTTCCAGCAAGTCCCACTCGCCGCTGTTCTCCAGAATGCGGATTTGCTCGGCGATCCAATCCCGAGGCAGGCTTTTCCAGATCGGACGCCCCGTCCGCTTGCGATACCAGATGTAGTAGCCGATCCAGATCGCGACCCAAAGCGGACCTGCCACCTGGGCGATCGGATGGGTCCACATGACCACTGCCAGCATCAGCCCCGTTCCCACAATCCCCAGGATGCCCAGGAGCGGAATCTCCACCCCCCGCCATCGCAGGTTCAACGGCATTCGATAGGGACGCGGAACGTGCGGTTCGCGGATCCGAAGCACCACCAGGGCGATGGTGCTCAGGAAATAGGCCAGCATCGCACCGAAGGCATACAGGTCAGCCATTGCCTCCAATGCCCGGCGTCCGCTGAAGAAGGCGAGGATCGCCATCATGGCGGAAATGAAAGAGAAGAAAACGATCGATTTCACGGGGGTCCGATAGCGCGGATGAACCTCCGATAGCCCTTCCCCCATTAGCCCGAGCTGGGCCATGCTGTAGGCCAGCCGGCTGGACCCCATCACCCCGGTGTTGGCGGAGATCAACAGGATGGTGGCGGCGAGGATCGCGGCAGCCGGGCCGGCCAGGAACCCCACGAAGGGCAATCGGCTGGCCAGCAGAGCTACAGGATCCCCCTCCCGTCCCCCGACCTCATGCCAGGGGAGGATCCCCAGGGAGACTACCGGGAAGGCCAGGGCGAACAACAGAACGACGATGATCAAGGCCATTGAGGTGCGGGGGATCACTGCCGCAGGCCGAACAGTCTCCTCCGCTGCCTGCGACACCGACTCCAGCCCCACATACGAAATCACCGCCAGGGAAGTCGCATAGAGCAGGCGTTCAAGGGGGGGAAATTCCGTTTGCCATTGGTGGATGAAATATTCCGGATTCCATGCGAAGAGGAATCCGATGACCACGATGGAAGTTTCCAGAATCATATCCAGAGCGCCGAGAACCTGATTCAGCAGTGAGGATTCCCGGATCCCCCGGATGTTCAGGATGACCAGGAGCGCAATGAGAATCAGGGTCTCTCCCAGCCAGATCAGATTGATCGAACCCGCCAGAGGGACAGGGATGTGAAATTCCCGGAACTGGGGGAAGAAGAAGTTGATGTAGCCCGCCGAGGCCATGGCGAACAGCGCCACGTCCACCGTGTAGGCCAGCATCAGGGCCGATCCCGCCACCAGCCCCCAGAAATCCCCCAGCCCCCGCAGCACGAAATACTGGCCTCCCCCCGCTGAGGGATAGGCGGCGGCCATCTCGGTGTAGGCCAGGCCGACCATAATGTAAACGATCCCGGCGATGAGGAAGGCCAGCGGGGTGGCTCCCTGGGCGGCGGCCATCACCAGGCCGAGGGCCACATACACATCCGCCCCCACGTCG
>NZ_JANWXB010000379.1 GCF_025055495.1 Thermoflexus sp.
ATTGGCACTGTCCGGGGTTAGGGCCCATGGCATCTATCACCATGCCCCTGCATGGCCCCTCCGGCCCCTCATCGAAATGATATAGAGCAAGGGTGTCGGCGTCAGGGGTGAACGGCGCAGTGGGAGGCGAGAACAACCCATAATAGCGCACGATCCGCGAAAGGCGCACCTCATCCACCCACCCGCTGTAGGAAGGGTAGGTATCGTGATCCACGCCATGTTTCTCCGCTCCGATGACCAGATACGGATCATTCGGATAGGATGTGGGACGGCCATCCCGATAGCGGATATCTCCGGTCGGCCCGGTCCCCTCCGCATCCAGCCGTCCGTCCACGAAGATCCGCATCTGACCGTCGCTTGCGCGACGGGTGACGGCGATATGGTGCCATTGTCCGTCGGCCACAGTTCGATCGCTACAGAGGGTAAATCCGTTTCCCCCCTGGTTTACGCCGAAGGCAATCCGCCCGCCGGCCAGGGAGACCCCGTAGTCTCCGTAATCCCCAGGCCCGAAGATATCCCGGTCGAACAGGATGTTGCCGAAAATCCAGAGGTCTCCTGCGCCGGAGCGGCATGCGGAACTGGTGTTCTCCACCTGCGCGGCCTTCATCCACCATTCCAGCGTGAAGTCCCCGCCCGCATTGATCGACCGGCCCTCCGCGAGGATCTTAACCCGGTCGATTTCCCCACCCCCATTGCCATAGAAGCGCAGGGAGAACCCCCCTGTGGCCTTCGCCACGGACGACGACCACATTGGAAGGAGAAGCCAGCAAAAGGCCCATCCTCCCAGCAGGATGAGCACCCGTGGCGCCCGAAGACTCATAGGCGGTAAGGCCCTAATCGGTTTGACCGATGCACAGGCAGGGCACCCCCCAAACTAAAGAAATCGGAAACGCGTTCAGCCCCAGGTAAACACGGGATTGCAACGGCATAGCGACCTTGGTGCTCGACCCATTAAGGTTGGAGATTTGAGGAGCTAAGCCAGTTGGAGGGGTCATGGCCCCTCCTCGCAGCCCGGAGGGCCGTGAGGAGGGGGAGAAAAATCGTTCGGGGCGAGGCTTTTGGCCCCTGCCCCCGAAAACCCCAGGTCGGCGAAGCACTAACGGGAGATCGATACCGGCTGAGGGATAGGTTCCACCGACGAAACCACCACAGGCCGTGCCTCCAGATCCTGCTGGATCCGTAGCTCCCGTTGGCTCAGCTCCGCCAGCGCGCGGACCAGGAGGCCCGCGGTGATCAGATCCATGCCCATCAACACGGTCAGCGCGCTCACCGCCGGGACGAACCAGGGGGCTGGGAAGGGCGGGGCGGTCAGGCGGGCCCAGACCGCCCACCCGTAAAGCCCCACGCCGATGGCGACACTGAGCAGCCCCATGGGCAGGAAGCGGTGTTCCAGCGGTCGACGGAACAAGGGGCGGCCGAACAAGCTTTGACGGATCGGGCGCTTGTGGAACAGCGAGACGATGTAGTTGAACAGCGTCCCCACCGCGAAGAGGTGCAGCCCGATGGCGGCCAGCACCACCGCTGCGAACAGGCGCGGGAAGGGCCATCCGGTAGGTCCCGGCCACAGGACCGCGCTGGCCCCCAGGGCCAGGCCCAGCCATGCCAGCCCGAAGCCCGCCATCCCGAACACCCGCGCCGGGTTATAGGTCATCACAGTCCACACGATCGCATGGAGAAAGCGCACGCCATCCCGCAAGGGGTGGAGCTTGGATTGCCCCAGGCGCTCCCGGTAGGGAATCGGGATCTCCTTCATGCGCACGCCCTCATAAATCGCCCGCGCGCTCATCGCCGGGGTGAAGTTCAACCCGTCGGGCAGCGGATACAGGCGCTCCAGGATCTCCCGGCGGAGCAGCCGCATGCCGCTGGCGCTATCACTGACCGCAACTCCTCCCAGCATCCGAAGCAGGAACGCGAAACCCCAGTTGCCGATCCGGCGCACAACCGGCATCTCCGAATCCGCGCGGCCCATGCGGGAGCCCACCACCAGATCCGCACCACTTAAACAGGCGACGCGGTAAAGCTCGGGAAGCGCCTCCGGCGGATAGGTCGCGTCGGCATCCAGAAAGGCCAGCCACTCTCCCCGGGCATGGGCAAACCCCGTCTTGAGCGCTGCCCCGTAGCCACGATTGAAGGGGTGACGGATCAGTCGGACCTCCGGATAGGAGGCTACGATGTCCGCCGTGCGATCCCGGGACCCATCGTCCACCACAATCACTTCCCATTCCGCAAACCCTGCCTCCCGCAAGGCCGGCCCGATCGCCCGCATGCGATCCAACACGGCCTGAATCGCGCTCTCCTCGTTGTAGGCGGGGATCACAATGGATAGTGTGCTCATCGGAATTCCTCCTGAGCGAGAACCGCTGTTTGAACGACAGGAAGGCCGCCGTGGAAAACAGGGCCATCCACCGGGCGGGAGCGATCCAGCCGGCTCCCGACCACTCGGGCCGGAACGCCGACGGCAATGGCATAGGGGGGAAGGTCCTCCGTCACCACTGCCCCCGCGCCCACCACGGCTCCTCGTCCGATGCGCACCCCATCGAGGACCACCGCTCCTCCCCCGAGCCAGACGTCATCCTCAATTACGATGCCCCGCGCTGTGATCCCCTGTTCCGCGATCGGCCGGTGAGGATCCTGGAACACGTGGTTGACCGCCAGGATCTGGACCAGCGGGCCGGTGTAGACGAAGTCCCCGATGGTCACGCCGCCCTGGCCCCGGATGACGTTGTATTCCCCAATGAAACACCGCCGTCCGATGGTGATCCCCGAGTGAGGAAGTCCCCGGAAGTTGTAGACGTGGAGCACCGAGCCGTGCATGATCACGGTGCCGTCGCCGATGGTGATGCCGTTCGGGCAGGCGTGCAGATAAACCCCTTCATCCAGGTAAACACCCCGACCCAGCGTGATCCGTCGGGGCTGGGCCAGTCTCACCCCCCGCGCGATATAGGGGAACCCCCGCGTGGGAAGGAACAGGCGATAGACCATCCCCCGCAGCCCGATCCCCAAGAGCCCTGGGAGGCCGCGAAGGAGGGCCATCAGGGATTGCTCCAGCAGATAGGCGCCCCACCCGGTGGATTGCGTATGGATATAGAGATCGAGAGCTTCAGCCCAGCGGCGTGGCCAGCGGGACATCCGTCACCCTCAGCGCTGGGGTCGGAAGGATCTGGACCTCACGGTGCAGGATCCACGATACCGCTTCCGAGAGATCCTGGAAGATCTGAACCTCTGGATAGCGCTGGAGGACCTGTTGGGCATAGAGCGCGCCCCGCCCGGTGCGGACCAGCAAAGGCTGGCACCCGGCCGCCAGGGCGGCCTCCACATCGGTCAGGGCGTCCCCGATCAAGTAGGATGCCTCCAGGCGGATCCCCAGATCCCGAGCGGCCTGGAGGAGGAGCCCAGGCTTCGGCTTGCGGCAGAGACAGTCCTCCTCCGGCCGGTGCGGGCAGTAGTAAATGGCATCCACCCGCCCGCCGGCCAGCTGGATGTCCCGGATCATCCACCTGTGGATCTCCTCCACTACTGCCGCCGGGACGATCCCCCGATGGACGATGGCTTGGTTCGTCACCACTACGATCGAGAATGGGGCGGCCGACAGGCGGCGCAGCGCCTGGAGCGCCCCCGGCAGAAAACGGAACTCGGTCCAGGACTTCACGTGGTCCGGCCGGTTCTCGCAGATCACCCCGTCACGATCCAGGAATACGGCTCGCATCAGGCATGGGCTCCTCTTGCAGGATCGGCGCCACGACGAAGGCGTTTTCCCAGGTCCGCCGTAGCACTGTCGTGATGGTGTGCTGCAGGATCAGATGCACATCTTCGATCTGTTCCATACAGGCGCTGGGGACGATCAGGCACAGATCCACCAGCTCCCGCAGTTTCCCGCCCTGGAAGCCGGTGAGGCCGATGGTGAAGGCGCCGGCTTCCCGGGCGACGCGCACCGCCTCCAGGACGTTCGGGGAGTTCCCGCTCCCGCTGATGGCGATCACCAGGTCCCCCGGGCGCACCAGCGGGCGAAGCTGCTCGGCGAACACGTGGCGATATTCGGTGTCGTTGGCCCAGGCGGTGAGCAGGGGGACGTTGTCCGTAAGGGCGATGGCCCGAATCACGGGCGCGCCGGGCCGTCGGGCGCCTTTGGCCAGATCGCAGGCGAAGTGGGAGGCGGTGGCCGCGCTCCCGCCGTTCCCGCAGAGGAAGATCATGTGGCCATCCCGCGCGGCGGCCTCGATCTGGGCGATGATCTGCAGCAACGCCTTGCGGGGCAATGCCTCCAGCGCCCGATGGATGCCGTCGAAATAGTCCTCGATCCATTCCGCCCACATGGTCTCATTCCACCCGAAAGACCTGCACGCCCTGATCGTCGAAGGCCACGTCCATGGGCTTTAATCCCATGTCCATCATCACTTTCGTCACCGGCTCGATCGCATGCTCCGGGCAATACAAGAGGAGAAAGCCGCCTCCCCCGGCGCCGGTGATCTTTCCGCCGATGGCCCCGGCCTCCCGCGCAGCGGCATAACAGCGATCGATGAAATCGTTGGAGATCGAAGCGGCCAGCCCCCGCTTCAACCCCCAGGCTTCGTGAAGCAGGCGGCCGAAGCCGTCCAGATCCCCCAGCGTCAGGCGCTCCTCCATCTCCTCGGCCATGGCTTTCAGCAGATGGAGCCGCCGCAACACCTGGGGGTCCTCCTCCGCCGTCGCCCGTTGCTGAGTTTTCAGAATGGTGGAGGAGGGACGGGCCTGCCCGGTGTAGAACAGGCGCAGCCGGCGCTCCAGGGTCTGGCGGATCTCCGGGGCGATGGGGACCCGCTCCACCGTCACCCGGCTCGCCTCGAACCGGATCCGATTCAGGCCACCGAAGGCCGCCGCATACTGGTCCTGCTTGCCCACTGGCATCCCCAGCCGATCGATCTCGATCTGACAGGCCAGCTCGGCGATCTCCGCGCGCGAAAGGGACCAGCCGCTCCAGGCTGCGAGGGCGGCGATCATCGAGACCGTCATGCTGCCGGAGGAGCCCAGCCCGGTGCCCGGGGGGACCTGGGCGGCGATGAACACATCGATCCCATTGGGGCTTCCGAAGGCCTCCAGGATCGCCCGGGGGAGGGAAAGGTTCCCATCCCAGAGGGCGTCCCGATCCGGCGCATATTGATGGAACAGGCTATAGTTCGCTGAGATCAGGTGGGCCGCCCGGGGCGCCGGGGACAGAATGGTATACACATAGCGGTTCAGAGTGACGCTGAGGACCTGGCCGCCGTAACGGGTGTAGTAGGCGGGAAGATCCGTCCCCCCGCCGGCGAAGCTGATCCGGACCGGCGCGCGGGCGATGAGCATCATGGGTCCTGGGGTCTCCGCAAAACGATCTCTGACGGCTTTGAAGATAAGGGGGAGGGGTTGGGTAGGGATAAATAGAAGGTTAGGAAAACGTTCCTCCCCCCCCTCCCTGGCCCTTGCAGGACGCAGGGAGGGAGGATTGAATATTTTAGGGGTGGGTGCGGGCCCCCCGAGGCCGCCAGCACACACATTGAAATACCAGGGGAAGTGTTTGCGCCAAATAAACGGCGGCCGGGGGAAGGAAAACGAGGCGGACCAGGGGTAGCAGGCGCGTAAAGCCAGAG
>NZ_JANWXB010000042.1 GCF_025055495.1 Thermoflexus sp.
GGAGGCTCTGAACGCGGCCCGGGAGATCCAGGATGAACAGGATCGCGCCAAGGCCCTGACCACGCTGGCCCCGTATCTACCTAAAGGTCTACTGCAGGAAGCCTTAATGATTGCCCGGGAGATCTGGGACAAATCGGCCCGCACCTGGGCTCTAGCCAAGCTGGCTCCACAGCTGGCAACGCTGTCCCAATACCCTCTGTGGGCTGAAACTCTTCGCTGTCTAGCCCGTCGTACCCGTCAGGATTTGCTTTGGGATCTCTGCGCCTTAGCGCCGGTCATTCATGCTTTGGGCGGGGAGGCCGCCATCCGGGAGACCTTCCGGGCGATCCGGGACGTGGGGCGCTGGTGGCCGTAGGGGCAACGCCGCCGCGCGGGCTCCTTCCCGTGCTACCGGCTCCCTTCGATGCGGGCCTGCAAAGCGGCGATCGCCTGATGGACCGCCTCCTCTCCGGATAGGGATTCGGGCGGCAGGGGGATCTCGGGGGCCAGGCCATTCCCCTCAATGGGCCGGCCCTCCCCCGTCCGCCATTCGGCCACCGTGAGATGGATCGAGGCGCCGTCGGAAAGGGTGAAGATCTCCTGGACGGAGCCCTTGCCGAAGGTGGTCTCTCCGATCAGAAACCCTCGCCCCTGTTCCGCCAGGGCGGCCGCCAGGATCTCCGCCGCGCTCCCGGTCCCGCGGTTGATCAGGACGGCCACCGGGCGATCGAACAGGGGGCCGGGCCCTTGCGGGCGGTGCGCTACTGCGTGGCCACCCCGGCGGTGCTCCACCGCCACCGGTGCCCGCCCGACGAACATCCCCGCCACCTCTACTGCTGCTTCCAGCAAACCGCCCCCGTTGTCCCGCAGGTCCAGCACCAGCCCCTCGACGTCCTCGCGGCGGAAGGCCTCCAGGACAGAGCGGACCTCCTCCGGCGTCCGGGCGGTGAAGGCCGCGATCCGCAGATACCCCAGGGTCGGCCGGGTCTCCGGGACGTATCCCCACGCCGAGGGCCGGGGGATCTCCTCGCGGATCAGGGTGACCTGGTAGGTCGCCTCGGCCCCCGGGCGGCGCAGCGTCAGCTGCACCGGCGAGCCGATGGGCCCGCGCAATTCCGCCTCCACCGCCTCGAGGGAATCATCGACGGAAATCGATCGGTCTCCCACCTGCAGCAAGAGATCCCCTGCCCCGATCCCGGCCTGGGCCGCGGCGGAGTCGGGGAAGGGATACACCCGCCAGCCCTCCGCGCTCGCCTGCAGGTGGAGGGGAAGCCCGCCCTCGACGCCCCGGAGACGGGCGATCTCCTCCCGATGGGCCGCCGGCTCCACAAAAGTAGAATGCGGATCGCCCAGGGACGCCACCAGGCCCCGGACGGCGCCATACACCCGAGCCCGGGGCTCGGGGAGCGGCCCGTAGAAGCGGGTTTCGATAAGGGCCCAGGCCTCCTCCAGGAGACGCCAGCGGTCCGCCGGCGCCGGCCGCTCGATCGAACGCTGTCCCCACAGATAGCCAGCGCCGAAGGCGGCCATCCACATCAGCCCGTAAAGGGCCCACTTCCATCCCCGCCGGACGAAATCGGATCCTCGCATGTCCCCCCTCACCGGAGGTGCTAAAATGCCATGCGCAACGTCGGGGCTCGGAGAAGCTCAGGCGTCTGAAGTCGCCCCTCGCCTAAATATACAAGGGACGACGGGCCGTTCATAGGGGAAGCGATCGGGCGGCCGAAGGCGCCCACCGCTGTCCCCTCGCTGTCCGCGAAGGGGAGCTTTTCCCGCAGGCGCTTCCCTTCCCCCTGCCTTCTTCCCCTTTGCTCTTATGGCAAAGGGGAAGAAGGCGGAAGGATAGATGGCAACCTGTCCGCAGCGGAGGATCGGACATGCGGATCATCACGCTGACCACGGATTTCGGGGATGAGGACGGCTATGTGGGGACGATGAAGGGGGTCATCCTCTCCATCGCCCCAGAGGTCCGGCTGGTGGATCTGAGCCATCACATCCCGCCCCAGGATATCCGCCGCGCGGCCTTCGTGGTGGCGGAGGCGGCGCCCTACTTCCCGCCGGGCACCATCCACGTGGCGGTGGTGGACCCGGGGGTGGGCAGCGCGCGCCGCGCCCTGATCGTCGAGACGGAACGCGCCCTCTTCGTCGGGCCTGATAACGGGCTGTTCAGCTTCATCCTGGACAACCATCCGGAGGCCCGCGGCTATTCGATCGAGGAGCCCGCTTACCGGCTCCCTCAGGTCAGCTATACGTTCCACGGCCGGGATGTCTTCGCCCCGGCGGCGGCCTATCTCGCCCGTGGGGTTCCGCCCGCCGCCTTCGGCCCGCCGGTGACCGATCCGGTCCGGCTGCCCCCGCCCCGGCTGGAGCTGAGCGAGGAGCGCATCGGGGGCGAGATCCTGCATGCCGATCGCTTCGGCAACCTGGTGACCAGCATCGGGCGGCTCCAGTGGCAGGGGGCCACGCTGGTCCTGCAGCCAGCCTTCGGCCCGCTCGCCCGGCGCTTCCCGGTGGTCTTCCGGGCGAAGGAAGCCCGGGTGGAGATCGGGGATCGGATCATCCAGGGCATCGTTCACACCTTTGCGG
The DNA here is from genome assembly GCF_025055495.1 of Thermoflexus sp. GTDB lineage: Bacteria > Chloroflexota > Anaerolineae > Thermoflexales > Thermoflexaceae > Thermoflexus. Next base: position 2,566 of record NZ_JANWXB010000042.1, read on the forward strand.
AGGGGCAGCCCGGGGAGCTCATCGCCTACCCTGGGAGCTCCGGTTTCTTAGAGATCGGCCTGGTGAACGGGTGCGCGGCGGCCGCCCTGGAGGCCCGTCGGGGGGATCCAGTGGTGGTGCGGGCGCGCCTTCTCTCCCTGGAGTAGGGGATCGGCCCACCTCCCTCAAGAGGGCGCTCGTCTCGGATATGCCGCCCTCGATGGCCCACGGCGCAGCGGATTTCCTCTGAATGAATGTGCGATTCCTCTCTCGGGGGAGGTTTAGGGGGTGAGCGGGCCGCCGAAGGTGGCTCTATCCACCCCACCTTCCCAGCGGCCCGAAGGGCCGTGGGGAGGGGCTGGCCTTCATCCGCATCGAAGGCTCAGGGGGCGTGGGGCACGGCCCGTTGGTCCAAAGTCCAACCGTTCGCGAGGGTTCCCCCAGGAACTGGTCGGATGAGGGGGATGTCCTCCCCTCAAAGGACTTCCCGGGGAAGCCAGCGGCCTGACTCCTATCCGAGTTGCCGAAGCGAGGGACACCATGGCCCGTGAAGCTTATTTCGTCATCGAGGGGGGACGGCGGCTTCGGGGGGAAGTGCGGCCAGGCGGGAACAAGAACGCCGCCCTCCCCCTGATCGCCGCCGCCCTGCTGGCGGACGAACCGGTCGTCCTGCGCAACGTCCCCCGCATCCGGGACGTGCGCGTCCTGTTGCAGTTGCTAAATGAGCTGGGGGCGGTCATCGAGGAGCTGGACCCCCATACGCTGCGCATCGATGCCCGGGGGGTGCGCCCTCGCCCCCTGAACCCCGATCTCAGTCGGGAAATCCGGGCCAGTATCCTGCTGGCCGGCCCGCTGCTGGCCCGCTTCGGCGAGGTCGAGATGCCGCCGCCCGGGGGGGATGTCATCGGCCGCCGACGGCTGGATACGCACTTCCTGGCCTTCGAAGCCCTGGGGGCCCGCTATGAGGTGAACCGGATTTTTCGGATCCGCTCGAAGGGCCGGCTGGCCGGCGCGGACATCCTGCTGGACGAGGCCAGCGTGACGGCGACGGAGAACGCGGTGATGGCGGCGGCCCTGGCCCGGGGCACCACGGTCCTGCGCAACGCCGCCTCGGAGCCCCACGTCCAGGCCCTCTGTCACTTCCTCAACCGAATGGGGGCCCGCATCGAAGGGATCGGCTCCAACACCCTGGTGATCCACGGGGTGGATCGCCTGGGGGGCGGGGAGGGGGAGATCGAATCCGATCACATCGAGGTCGGATCCTTCATCGGGCTGGCCGCCCTGGTCGGCGATGGGGTCTGGATCCGACGGGCGGTTCCTCACCATCTGCGCATGGTGCAGCTGGCCTACCGGCGCTTAGGGATCCACTTCGAGGTGCATGGGGAAGACATCTACGTGCCGCCCGAGCAATCGCTTCAGGTGGTGCCCGATATCGGCGGGCACATCCCGAAGATCGAGGACGCGCCCTGGCCGGGGTTCCCGGCGGACCTGATGAGCATCGCGATCGTGGCCGCCACCCAGGCGAGGGGCCCGATCCTCTTCCACGAGAAGATGTTCGAAAGCCGCCTCTACTTTGTGGACAAGCTGATCGCCATGGGCGCCCGCATCGTCCTTTGCGATCCCCATCGCTGTCTGGTCCATGGTCCCTCCCGATTGCACGGGGAACGCTTGGAGAGCCCGGACATCCGGGCGGGGATGGCGCTGGTGATCGCGGCCCTCTGCGCCGAGGGGACCAGCATCATCCGCAACATCGTCCAGATCGACCGGGGCTATGAGGATCTCGACGGGAAATTGCGGGCCTTAGGCGCGGCCATCGAACGGGTGGAGCGGTGAACATGAACGCGGATCGACGACTGTGGCTGTGGATCATGGCCTTGGTGCTCGTCGGCCTGGCCTGCGGATGCGCCGGCCTGGCGGCGGGAGGCCTGGTGGGCTATCTCATCGGGCGGGGCGCAGGGGGCGTTTCCGCAACGCCCACGCCGGCCTCCGGGGCGGCCTGGCTGGGCGTGGTGGTGAACCAGGAAGCGGATGGCGCCCGCATCCTCCGGGTGCTCCCGGACAGCCCGGCGGAGAAAGCGGGCCTGCGTCCCGGCGATCGGATCACCGCCATCGACGGCGAGCCCGTGGATGCCGCCCATCCCCTGCCGGACGCCATCCGACGTCGTCGTCCAGGCGATACCGTGCGCTTGACGGTGGTCCGGGATGGGGAAGAGCGCGCGGTTTCCGTCACGCTGGGCCGCGCCCCATGAGAGCGGGGGGGCCGTCCGCGAATGGGGCACGAATACACGAATGGGGGGGGAGTGAGATCGGGGGCCCCCTCGTTGCTTCCTGAGATCGCTCCCCTGATTGCCGGGAGGCGGTGCCGCGTGTTGGCCCGTGCGCTTGGCCTCCGGGCGCCGGTTGCCGTTCCGCTTCAACGGGATCGCCACCTGCGGAATGCGACATGAGACGACCTTTCCGGGTGAGAGGGCGTCTCGGACTTGCCGTTGCCGGGCTGATCTTCGGTGGGCTGGCCCTTTGGGGATGGCTTCGCAGCGTATCCCCTTCCGTTCGGGTT
>NZ_JANWXB010000404.1 GCF_025055495.1 Thermoflexus sp.
GAAAGGGGGGAGGGGCCATCGCCCTCTGGACTTGCTTCGGTTCCTCAAATCCCCAGTCTATAACTGGACAAAGCACTAGGCCTCGCCAGGAATCCCGCCTTGCGTTATAATAGAAGCGCAAGGGGGCGAAAAGGGCTCGACGGGGGAGGCAGATCATCGGTGGCAGGTCGGGGCCGCTCGGACCCCGTGAACAACCCGGGCAAACAATAAGTGCCAACCGCGATTACGCGGCTCTCCCGCTGGCCGCCTAAGCCAGCGTGAGGGGACGGTCCCCCGATGAGGGGACCCGCTCGACCGGACCCATCGCCGACGGGGCCGGATCGGGTGTGACAAAGTCGGCGTGCGGCAGCCCGGCGCCCCGAAAGGCTGCCTAAGACGGAAGGGGCTGGCTGGTCGGGGACCTTGCCGGTTGGAGGACCGGCCGGCGAGAGGGAAGAACCGGATAAGCCTGTAGGCACCGATGGTCGAATCTTCCGGACGCGGGTTCGATTCCCGCCGCCTCCACCTGAGCCGAAGTGGGCGAGGTCTCGGAATGGAGCCTCGCCCACTTCGTGTTTATGATCGACGTGGGAGCTACGCAAGGGGAAGCGTGATGAAGGGGGGAAGATCACGCGGCCTCCCAATCTCAGCGGGAAACCCGTCGCGCCGCTCCTACAAGAGATGAGAGCTGATCGAAAGATGATCCTTCAAGCCCATCTGAATCCCCTCCTTTCCGGGAAGCGTTTGGGGGATGACCAGGCGCCTTACCCGCGTTGCCCTTTAGGCGGAGAGGGGAAGAATTCAGACGGAGTCCAGCATTCCCCTTGACCCCCTGAAGCGTGATTCGTTCTCCGGATAGGCTCTTAGAGCCCCAGGAGAGCCGATCCAGCTGAGGCGCAATGGGTGTCACGGATTACTATGTCTGGCGGGAATTCGAGGATCACATCGGCGGTGAGCGAATCCGCTGGGCGGGGAAGCCCGGCCTGGAGATCTGGAGCCGTATCGATCCGGGGGTTGCCCTCATCGCCCAGGTGATGGAGATCGGCCCTGAAGATCATGTCCTCGATCTGAACTGTGGGGTGGGATGGCTGGGGGTGTTGGCGGCCCGACGCACCTCCGGTCGGATCTTCCTGGCCAGCGACCACGGATTGGCAGTGGAAGCCACCCGGCGCACGATGGCGATGAACGGCCTCGAAGGACGCGCCAGCATCTTCCACGGCGATGGCTACCCCCTTCTTGAGCCCGGGACTTTCGATGTGGTTTTTTTGAACATCCCCAAAGGCAAGGAGGCTGCTCAGCGTCTGGTGCGTCTCGCGGCCTGGGCCCTCAAGCCCGGAGGACGGCTCTACCTGGCCGGGCCGAAACGGGGCGGGATCGAGAGCATCATCGCTTATGTCCGGGATATCTTCGGCCGGGCCCCGGTGTGGGCCTACGGAAGCGGTTACCGCGTGGCGGTAGCTGACCGCCCCCCGCATCTGGAGATCGAGCCGCCCGGAGACGATTTCGTAGAGCGGGAAGCAGTCGTTCGGGACCGCGTCTGGCGCTTCGTCACCCGTCCCGGTCTGTTCTCGTGGTCTGACCTGGATGAGGGAACCCGACATCTCATTGAGCAGATGGAGATCCGCCCGGAGGATCACGTCCTGGACCTGGGGTGCGGATATGGGATCGTAGGGGTGATCGCTGGCCATGAAGCGCGAAAGGGGCGGGTGGTCATGGTCGATATCAGCGCCGCCGCCCTGGAGGCAAGCCGCCGCACCCTGGCCCTCTATTCCCTGCCCCATGTGGAGATCCGCTTCAGCGACGTGATCGATGGGGTGCGCGGCGAACGGTTCGATGTCGTGGTGACCAACCCGCCGATCCATCAGGGCTTTGGCGTCGAACGGGAAGTAGCCGTGCAGTTCGTATATGACGCCCCTTCCGTGTTGCGCCCTGGAGGGCGGCTCTATCTGGTCGGGGCGGTGGTGCTGCCCTATCGCACGATCATCGAACGGGTCTTTGGGAACGTGGAGATCCTGTTCGATGATCACCATTATCGGGTTTACCGGGCGATTCATATGCCCCGTCGGCTCCGATAGAAATCCCAGACCTGTGCGGAGAATTCGACGTGACCCATACCATCGATTCGCGCAGATCACGCTCCATGAAGCCCTTCCCCCACGGCCCGAGGGCATGGGGGAGAAAAGACTTCTATAAGGGCAGAGCCGGGCGCCTTCGGCGCTTGGTTTCGCCCCCAAATCCCCCCGCGTAACCCCTCCGAAGATGAGGAAACCCGAATTTCGGACTTTGGATAAACGGACCATGCACCCAGTCCCCTGAGCCTTCTATTAAAGGGTCAGTCCCTCCCCACGGCCCGGGGCCGTGGGAAGGGGAAAATCAAATCGTTCGGAGGCAGGCGGTCCCGCCAGCCCCCAAACTTCCCTTGAGTTAAAGAAATCGCGAGTTCGTCTAAGATCCTCGAATTTGATCGGCCCTCGCTTTTAAACGGGCTTCATTGACATTTTTACTGGCTTCGATTATGCTTTTCCATAGGAGAGGGGCTGGGCGGAGTGGTCGGCGATGGGCGGATCTGGGGGAGGCCTCGGCCTTCCCGTCGCTCAGGAGGTGGCCCATGCAGGCCACGCGAGCCCGCATTTTACAGATTTTGCGCGAAAAGGGAGAAGCCACCGCCGTCGAACTGGCCACCCGACTCGGCCTCCGGGCGGTGACGGTCCGTCATCACCTCCGGGTGCTTCGAGAAGATGGCCTGATCCGCGAAGTTCGCACGCTCCGCAACGGACGCGGTCGTCCGCGCATTGTCTTCACCCTCACCGAAGCCGCGAACCGCTTATTCCCCCGAAACTACGAAGGGCTGGTCCGCCACCTGCTTCCGGTCACGCTGTCCTCTGAGGACATCCGTCAGGTTGCCCGGAGCATGGGCCAGGAAGCCAACCTCCATGGTCTGAGCGGCCGAGCCCGGCTGTCTGCCGCTGTCTCCTTCCTGAATGAAAAGGGCTATCTGGCCCGGCTGGAGACCTCCGGGAACGGGCCAGTCTGGGTGGAGATCCGGAATTGTCCCTATCTGGAGGTTGCCCGGGAGCGGGGGGAGATCTGCGCGTTGGACGCCGTGCTGATGGAGGAGCTGCTGGGGGCGCCTGTCGAACGGGTTTCGTGTATCGTCCAAGGCGATCCGGCCTGCCGGTATCGCGTTCGCCCCGAGACTGCTTAAAGCGTTTTCGCCAGGGCCGCGTGTGGAGGGTCTGCTCTGCCGGGGGTGCGGCGGACGGTGCGCGCGTTGGCGGGGGAGTGCGGACTGAGCGCACAAGAAGGGGATCGATCGCTCCCCTTCTCCGTGCTCGGTCTTTGTGGCCTGAAGGGATCGATCCGGAGGCGTTGATGGAATGCCGGGCGCTAAAGACGCCCGGCATTCCATCAATCTTTGCATTACGGCCTGCGATCGAAAAGCCATCCCCAGTTCAAGCCAACCTTCAGAGGCCAAGGGCCTGCACGATCGTCCCCTCCAGTCCGAACCGCCGAAGCAACAGGGGGATTAGGATCACTCCCAAGGTGTTCAGGCGACGGCTGCCCGTGAGCACCGGCAACCATCCGATGCCTGTGGCGGCCAGAAGAGCGCAGATCCCCGGAAATCCCCCCAGAAGACCGATGCTGATCAGGATCAGCCCGAGCGCCGCCCCATAGACCCACCGCCAGGCTGGATCCATCGACCACGCCTGCATCCTCTGGGCCAGAGGCCCCAGAAGTCCGAAGGCAACCGCCCCGGCCAATCCAGTGGCCCAAACGACGGTCTGATACCGCGGGGGCGTGGCAGGCCCAACCCATGGGGCGAGCATCCCGCTGAGCCCGCCTCGTGTCGTAGGGGCATCCGGCAGGGTGAGCAGCCAGAAGCTCCCGATGAGATAAAGGGCACGGGCCGCTCCCTGGGAAACCAGGAAAGCTCGATCGTCCCGCTGGGCGGTGGCGTGGCCGGCCAGCAGCCCCCCGATCCCGGCGGTCACGCCGGGGAAGATCACGGCAAAAGCCCCGCCCAGGATCCCTGCGCCCAGTCCTCGCGCCCAGATCCCGAAGGTCAGGCGCTCGCTGGGCGCACAGGCTCTCGAGGGCCGTGAGCCCCACAGACCCTGCAATAGCCCGGGAACGGCGAACAGGCCCAGAAAGGCGGGGACCAGGGGCTGATGCGCGAGGGGGCCTGGGAGAGGATTTCGAGATAAGAGCAAAACGCCCAGCAATCCGGAGAGGGCGAAGGTCAACAGGCCAGCCCCTAAGCGCAGCCAGACAGCCCGCAACCGCCGGCCCGGCGTGGGCAGACGTTCGTAGCCCCAGGGCCATTCGGAAAGCAACATAAAAAAGACGATGGAAAGCAAGAGCCAACCCATATGGGGCGCGAGCACGGCTCGTAACATCGCCCATCCCCGGGGCCAAAGGACAGCAGAGAGCAACATCAGGAGCACGGCACCCCACGCTCCCCATCCGGACCACCGGACCGCTTCGAGCCCCCAGCCCTCCCGGAGGGCTTTCTGCGCCGGCAGCAGCAAGCCGGCCGCTCCTTCATCAGGGGTCTGATAGAACACTGCCGGGGCCAGGTGGAAGAACGCAAATCCCACCGCAACGCCGACCCCGAGACCCAATCCGAGATCCTCCGGGAAAGACCACCCATCCCATTGAAGGCCGAAGGTCACAACCGCAACCAGGTTATATGGATGAAGGCCAGGGACGAGGGCGCTCAGCCCGCTGATCCCCAGGCCGATCCCGATGCCCAGGATGGTTTCAGGAAGCGACACGCTGGAATCTCCCTGTTCGGGCTCTTGTCCTGACGGGGCAACCCCGGGGGGTTATGGGCAACCACGGGGGGTTGCCCGTATGGGGCGACCCCCTGTGGTCGCCCATATGGGGCAACCACGGGGGGTTGCCCCTACGAATGATGCGGCGCACCGGGCATTTTGTAGGGGCAGGCCCCTGTGCCTGCCCTGGGCCTCCGTGCCCACCCCCATCGGAGGAGAGCCAACCCTCCCACCTTTCGGGCACGCTCTAAGGACCGATAGCCCCCATCGGCTCACCCTGGAGCTTGGGCCTGAACCCAACCGGTTTCCGTGAGGATCCACTGAACCCGCCCATCCGTTGGGGTATGGGGGAGGGCATCGACCAGAAAGCGGGCGTAGGTGACTCCGACGGTCAGCCCTTTCAGGCGGGGCAGCAGGCGATCGAAATACCCTCCCCCATAACCCAGCCGGAACCCATAGCGGTCGAAGGCCACGCCGGGGATGAAGGCCAGCTCGATCTCCTCCGGATCCACAAGAGGGCACTCCGGCGTGGGTTCCAGCATGCCATACCGGTGTCGTTGCAGCGCGCCAGGCTGGTAAAGGTGTAACGCCAGCTCTCCGGGAGCGATCATTCGCGGCAGCGCCCAGCGCTTCTCCAGATGATGCCCTAAGAGGGGCGTCAGATCGATTTCGTTCCGGAACGCCATATAAGTGAGCACGGTGTGGGCGGCATGGAAGGGCGGCCAGGCTTCTATGTGGCGCCGGATCATCTCACTGGCTGCGGCGACCATCTCGGGGGGAAGGGCCATCCGTTCCGCCAGCCACCGCGCCCGCAGCGCGCGCTTGATCGCCTGGATGGATTCCGGCGTAGGGAACGAGCACATCGGGGCCTGAGCTCCCTATTCGACTGGGAAACGAGCGGCGACTTCCTGCAGCCACCGCTCTACAGCCTCCCGTGCCGCTTCCTGGAAATCCATTCGGGGGGAGGCGTAGAGGATCGGCTCCCCTACGAAAACGACCCCCGGGGGCGGCCAGGAAGCCGCCGGGGAGAGCATGGATGGATGCGTCACATCCAGGGCGATCCAGGAGAGGTCCCCGAGATCCCCTGCAGGGATCCCCTCGAAGGCACCGATGGCCAAGCCGGCCGGGATCCCCTGAGCGCGCGCGTTTCGCGCGTGTCGCCGGGCCTGCTGGAAATCTCCGGCTTCGCCGATCCACCAGAAGACGGCTCCGCCCCGATGAGCAGCGAAAGCGCGTGCCGCCTCCGCCGGGAACTCCGGCGCCACCGTCACCGCGTCCGCTCCCCAGACCTCGAAGGCGGCCTGCGCACAACGCTCCGCGGAGCCCGGATCCCGCCACCGCAGATCCAGCAAGATCGGAAGGTCGTTTGGCAGGTAGCGCATCAATCGCTCCATGGCCACCATCCCGGCAGCCCCTTCGGCCAGGAACGACATCACCGGGATCGCGTAGGCGCAAACCCGCTGTCCCACGGTATCCACAATGATCCGGCCGAACGGGAAGATCGGATCATCCACCCGCAGCATCGGTGCTGGCATGCGATCCATCCGAATGGGAAGCGCCAGTCCCAGACGGGTTCGATGCACCTGATGGCCCCTGCGGAGCTTCCCCCAGAAATCCGGATGTCCCGGCAGCGCCATACGCTTCTCCCTCCGGCGCGATCTCGAACGCGATCACACCCAGCGCTTCCTTTTCGGGAGGATAAAGCGTCCGCAGGGCTTCCCGCAACTGCGCCGGTGTCCAACCCGGCGCGATGGCGGCGGGATCCTCGTGGGCCAGCAGCTCCTCGAAATCCCGATAACGAGCGATGCGGCGGATGACAAATAGATATTGGCCGTTCAATCGCAGACGATCCCCTGGGCTCAGACGGGTGAGGTTTGGATAAGCGACCCGCACTTCGATGGTTTTGCGGCCCGTGAGGATCCATCGAAGAGGCTCCTCCCGGATTCACAACGTCTTCACCCGCATCCCGGAACGCTCTACATGATCTTGGATTAAGGAAAGGGAAGTTTCGGTTTGGGTCGGGCGCCGAAGGTGCCTGACCCAAACTGAAACTTCCCGCTATGGGCAACCTCTCTTCAGGGGGCTTTGGGGGCGGAGTCGGGTGCCTTC
>NZ_JANWXB010000048.1 GCF_025055495.1 Thermoflexus sp.
CCCGCTGCCTCTGTCGTTCCACAGGGACCTCAAGGTTCAGGCGCTTTTTACACTTTATCTTAGCCTGTTGAAGTTCAGGAAAAGTTCAAGCCGCCGTCGATGTCTCTGTCGATTTGTGAATTCTTGAACTAATCTATTCAGAGGGAAGCGATGAGCAACGTTGGGCAGCGAATTCGAAGGAAGCGCTCTCTTTTAGAGAACAGGGCCAGGGGGATAACGCATCCTTTGGGGGCAGGGCTGGGGGCTCCCGTGAGGCCCTTCGGGTCTTGAGGAGGGAATCCCAGGGGGAGGGGCTACCGTCACATCCCTCATTGATCGTTCGTTGAGCACGCCCTGGGGCGGTGCTGCTCCCTGGGGAGCGGATGGTTGCGTAATTGACAGGATCCCTCCCGGTTCTTAGAATGAAGAGCAATCCAACCGGGCGCTGGATCCAGCGGGGATCCGGAAAGGGGGGCTTATGGTCTCTTCCATCGAGGAGGTCCGGCAACAACTGGCCGCCCACCAGTATATTGCCTCCGATGAGATCGCCACGACGGTTTTCCTCGCCGAACGCCTGGGCAAGCCAGTGCTGATCGAGGGTCCCGCGGGGGTAGGCAAGACCGAGCTTGCCAAAGCCTGGGCGGCCGCCACCGGCCGTCCGCTGATCCGCCTCCAGTGCTATGAGGGCCTGGATGAAACCAAAGCGCTCTACGAGTGGGAATACGCCAAGCAGATGCTCTATACTCAGCTGTTGCGGGACAAGCTCAACGCGGTGCTGGCCGATGCCTCCACCCTGCGGGAAGCCGCCGATCGCATTGCTCAAGAGGAAGATGTTTTCTTCTCCTTGCGCTTCCTGCTCCCCCGACCGCTGCTCAGGGCGATCCTTTCCGAGGAGCCCGTGGTCCTCCTGATCGATGAGATCGACCGCGCCGATGCGGAATTCGAGGCCTTCCTCCTGGAGGTTCTCAGCGACTTCCAGGTCACCGTGCCGGAGCTGGGCACGCTGCGGGCGAAGCATATCCCCACCGTGTTTCTCACCAGCAACAACACCCGTGAGCTGAGCGAGGCCCTCAAGCGGCGCTGCCTCTATCTATTCATCGATTATCCCTCCCTGGAGCAGGAGCTGGCCATCGTCCGCCTGAAGGTGCCGGAGCTCGCGCCGCAACTGGCCCGACAGGCCGTGGAGCTGGTTCAGCGCTTGCGGCGCCTGGACCTGAAGAAGCAACCCAGCATCAGCGAGACGCTGGACTGGGCGCGGGCGCTGGTGACCCTGAACGCTCAGCATCTGGACCGCAAAACCCTGGAGAGCACTTTGACGACCCTTTTGAAACACGAGGCCGACCTGCGACAGGGGCGTCGTCTTTTGGAAGGGGGTGAGGAGCCCCGACGGCCCCGATCGTTCCCCCGCTGGAACACCGATTCATGATCTGGGGGACGCGAGCATAGAGGTTTGGAGAGGGGTAGAGCCGCATCCGACGGCTCCACCCCTCAGGAAGGGCTCTCGTATGTCGTGCCTCCGCATTCAGGGCATAGCGCGTGGGGGATCGCCTATCAGAGTCCCCAGGAGCTCCGGAAACCCCCCAAAGCCTCCTATGCCTCCTCCCTGCCGAACCACCGGAAAAACACCATTGTCAGAGCCCCCAGGTAGATCATCGCTCCCGGCACCCACATGAAAAGCCCGGCCAATCGCTGATCCTCCAACGAAGATGGCGCGCACACCTCAAACCCCAGCGCCGTTGGGTTGTAAATCCGGGCCTCAGGGAAGGTGAAGAGCGCTCCTAACAAGGTGGTGGGCATGGCCAGAAAAAAGAGATAGAGGACCTGACCCGGATCGGAGAGGCGGGGCCAGACCGGGGTAGGGCTCAGGACCGGCCACCAGGCCAGCATCGCCGCGGACAGAAACAGGAACTGCTTGAGGGCCCAGAGGCCCACGTTGCGGGAGGACAGTTCAAAAAGGATCGGAGTATGCCAGGCGAAGAAGACGAGGTTCGCGATCAGATACGCGGGGATGGGCCGGGTCAGATGAAAGCCCACACTTTTTCCCGGGCCTGATCGGGTGAGGGGGTCGAAAAAGGGCCCTGGCAGGCCCATCAACAGCAGGGGAGCGACCAGCCCGGTTAAGAGGACGAACTGCGCCATGTTCACGGTGAACCGATAGGCCGGGCCCAGCAGAAGAGGAGAAGGGATGAATCCCAATCCGGCCAGGCTCAGGCCCAGGAGGAACCACCCCAGATGGGCCCGCCGCTGGGCCGCGCTCAGCCGTTCGTATACGGCGGCGATCCCCACAAAATAAGCGCCCAGCGCTGCCAGCACTCCAATCCCCAGGATCGCTCCGGTCAGCTCCAGGGACATCGGACCATGCTCCTGCGAAGAGATCCTCCATGGGCTCTGTTGCAAGCTCGGGTTTGAGGATTAGCGAAGTGGGCCGTGAAGCGGCCCACCTTACTTCCGCCTCTCCTCACGCCGCTTTGTGGCGGAAGAGAGAGGGATAAAGATAGGTCTCGAATCCGGGGCGGAGATGGCCAAGATTGCAACAGAGCATCCCCTCTATATTAACGCAGCTTGCTATCTGCTCTTCCAGGAGCCGGGGAGGTCGCCAAAGAAAATTAGGCTGGAGCGCTGCCTTCGGCGGCGCCCCAGCCCAAAAACCCACGGGAGAGCTCGGAAGTTTGCCCATGGCATTTTTCTTTCCTCTCCCAACAGCCCACTGGGCCGTGGGAAGAGGAGAGAAAGCAGAGAGGGGTCATTGCTTCCGGGCTGGATTCGGCCTCCTAAATCTCCAGCTAGTAACTGGAAAAAGCATGAGTGCTTGGTCCAGTTTTCATTTGGGGGTTTTCGGGGGGTGGTGCGAGGGCCAAAGGCCCCCCGCACCGCCCTCGAAAGATTTTTTCTTCCCCCTCCCCACGGCCCAGAGGACCGTGGGGAGGGGGAAGAAAGGGGGGAGGGGCCATTGGCTTCCGTTCCTCAAATCCCCGGTTTATAACTGGACAAAGCGATGAGCGGCGTGATCCT
>NZ_JANWXB010000072.1 GCF_025055495.1 Thermoflexus sp.
GGCTGAGGCGGCTACGCTGGGCGTAGGGGGCAAGGGCCTGATCCTCGAGGACCTCGAGATCTTCGCGGGTGCGCATTCCTGACTCCCCGCAAGACTGGAATAGGAATTCCGTGGCGGGTTGACGTGTCGTTCGTAGGGGCCCGCGGGCACCCGGCCAGGTGCCCCCACGGGGTGGGCCGGATGGCCTCGCCCTCGCCAACTGACCGTCGGGGCGCCCCCGTGGGCACCCCGACGGACGATTCGATCTATAGGCCGCGGCGGGTGCGGATGGCCTCCAGGGCACGGCCGAGGAAGGCCTCGGGGCTCATGGCCCCCAGATCCTCCCCGGTGCGCAGGCGCACAGCCACCGTGCCGGCCGTCTGCTCCCGATCCCCCACGATCAGCATGTAGGGCACCTTTTGCAGCTGGGCATCCCGGATCTTGGCCTGCATGCGCTCGCTGCGGTCGTCCACCTCGACCCGCAGGCCCGCCGCCCGGAGCTTCGCCCCGACCTCCTGGGCGTAGGGGACGTGCCGGTCGGTGATCGGGATGACGATCGCCTGGACAGGGGCCAGCCAGACCGGGAAGGCGCCGGCGTAGTGCTCCGTCAGGATGCCGATGAAGCGCTCGAAGGAGCCGAAGATCGCCCGGTGGATCATCACCGGCCGCTTGGGCGTGCCGTCCCGATCCATATACTCCAGCTCGAACCGCTCCGGCATCTGAAAGTCCAGCTGCACGGTGGCCAACTGCCAATCGCGGCCGATGGCATCTTTCACCTGGACATCGATCTTGGGGCCGTAGAAGGCACCCTCGCCCTCTTTCAGGCTGTATTCGATGCCCCGCCGCTCCAGCGCCTCGCGGAGCGCGGCCTCGGCGATCTCCCACAGCTTCGGATCGCCCATCGCCTTGGGCGGCTTCGTGCTCAGGAAGAACTCCGGCTGGAAGTCGAAGATGCTGTAGAAACTGTAGATCAGATCCAGCACGCCGTCGATCTCCTCCAGGATCTGATCGGGCCGGCAGTAGATGTGGGCGTCGTCCATGGTGATCTGCCGCACCCGCAGCATCCCGTGGAGCGTCCCCGAGCGCTCGAAACGGTGCAGCCGCCCGATCTCGTTCAACCGAAGCGGCAGATCCCGGTAGGAACGCAGGCGGGACCGGTAGATGATCGTGGACTCCGGGCAGTTCATCGGCTTGAGGGAGAACTCCTGCCCCTCCGCCTCCAGCAGGAACATGTTCTCTTTGTAGTGCTCCCAATGGCCGGACTGTTCCCAGAGTTTCCGGTGGACTAGGATCGGGGTGGAGATCTCCTGGTAGCCCCGGCGATCATGCTCTTCCCGCCACAGCCGCTCGAGCTCCCGGAAGATGATCATGCCCTTCGGGTGCCAGAAAGGTGCCCCGGGCGCGATCTCGTGGAAGGAGAAGAGGTCCAGCTCCCGGCCCAGGCGCCGGTGGTCGCGTTTCTTCGCTTCCTCCAGTCGCCAGAGGTATTGCTCTAATTGCTCCGGCGTCTCCCAGGCTGTCCCGTAGATCCGCTGGAGCATCGGGCGGCGCTCATCGCCGCGCCAGTAGGCCCCGGCCACGTGGAGCAACTTGAAGGCCCCCGGGTGGATCTGGCCGGTGTGCTCCACATGGGGGCCCCGACACAGGTCTTCAAAGGTGTCATGCCGGTAGGTGGTGAGAACCGGGCGCTGACCGGGGGGGAGCGGGTTACCATATTCATCCGTGCCGCGCTGCAGGATGTCCTCGATCAGCTCCAGCTTGTAAGGTTGATCGCTGAAAAGGGCGCGGGCCTCCTCGGGTTTCACTTCGCGGCGGATAAAAGGATGGTTCCCGGCGACGATCTCCCGCATCCGGGCCTCAATGCGTTCTAAGTCTTCAGGCGTCAACGGCCGGGGCAGGTCGAAATCATAATAGAACCCGTCCTCAATCGGCGGCCCGATCCCCAACTTGCCTTCCGGGAACATCTCCAGGACCGCCTGGGCCATGACATGGGCGCACGAATGGCGAATCCGATAGAGCCATGTGTCCTGATAGGGGACGATCTTCTTCTGAGGCATCTCTAACCTCCTCCTGAACTCCGATTGGAAATCGGCCTTCCCGGGCCTGGGGCCGCTGGTCGGCCTCGCCCATATGTGCCGATTAGAAATCGGCCTTCCCGGGCCTGCGGCCATCGGTCGTCCTGCGCCGACCGGGGACGGCCTCTGACTTCCTTTCGCGACCTTATGTGCCGATTGGAGATCGGCCGTCCTAGGCCTGTGACCACCAGTCGGCCTGCGCTGACCAGGGACGGCCTCTGACTTCCTTTCGCGACCTTATGCGCCGATTGGAAATCGGCCTTCCCGGGCCTGCGGCCATCGGTCGTCCTGCGCCGACCAGAGACAAAGCCTCGGCGTAAGACCACGATAGCGAACAGTTTCCGTCAGGCAGGAAACCGAGCCGATTTCTCTTCGCGCCCTTGTGCGCCGATGAGAAATCGGCCTTCCCGAGCCTGCGGCCATCGGTCGTCCTGCGCCGACCAAGGGCGGCTCTGACTTCCTGCGACCTTATGTGCCGATTGGAAATCGGCCTTCTCGGGCCTGCGGCTATCGGTCGGCCTGCGCTGACCGGGGACGGCCTCTGACCTCCTATGACCTTATGTGCCGATTGGAAATCGGCCTTCTCGGGCCCGTGACCACCGGTCGGCCTGCGCCGACCAGAGACGAAGCCTCGGCGTAAGACCACGATAGCGAACAGTTTCCGTCAGGCAGGAAACCGAGCCGATTTCTCTTCGCGCCCTTGTG
>NZ_JANWXB010000138.1 GCF_025055495.1 Thermoflexus sp.
GAATGACCGCGGGATTCATGACCTGGGCTGAAGTGGATCTGGGTGCCATTGCGGAGAACACGCGGGGGATGAAGCGGTGGGTGGGCGATCGGGTGGAGATCATCGCCGTGGTGAAGGCCGACGCCTACGGCCACGGCGCGGTCCCGGTGGCCCGCACCGTCCTGAAGGCCGGTGCCACCCGCCTGGCGGTCCATCGCCTGGCGGAGGGAGTGGCCCTCCGTCAGGCGGGGATCGAGGCGCCGATCCTGGTGATGGCCCCCTTGCAGCCTGAGGAGGCCCCCGAGGCGGTCCGCTGGGGGCTGACCCCCACGCTCGCCACGCCGGAAGCCGCCCAGGCGCTCCACGCGGTCGCTCAGGCAACCGGCCGTCGGACGGCCGTCCACGTCGAAGTCGACACCGGGATGGGACGGGCCGGGCTTCTCCCCGAGGACGCGGTGGATTTCGCCCACGCGCTGCAGGGAATGGACGGCCTGACCCTGGAGGGCTTCTACACTCATTTCGCCACCGCAGACGAGGGGGACCCTTCTTTCGTTATGCGTCAGCTGCGCCGGTTCGAGGAGGTGATCGCCGCGCTGGAGGCCTCCGGCATCCGGATTCCGCTCCGTCACGTGGCCAACAGCGCCGCCGCGCTGCGCTTCCGCGCCGCCCATTTTGAGGCCGTGCGCCCTGGGATCGCGCTCTATGGGATGCGCCCCTCGCTCGAATGGGAGCCTCCCTTCCCCCTGCGCCCGGCCATGACCATCCGGAGCCGGGTGATCCGGGTATGGACCCTGGCCCCGGGCGAATCGGTGGGATACGGGCGGACGTTCATCGCCGATCGGGAGCGTCGCATGGCCCTGGTGCCGATCGGTTACGGCGATGGCTATCCTCGCTCCCTTTCCAATCAAGGAGCTGTCCTGATCCGGGGCCGGCGAGCCCCGGTGCGCGGCCGGGTGAGCATGGATCAGATTGTGGTGGAAGTCACTGAGATCCCCGATGCCCGGGTAGGGGATGAGGTGGTGATCCTGGGCCGGCAGGGGGAAGGGGAGATCCGTGCGGAGGAACTGGCGGCGTGGGCGGGCACGATCCATTATGAGATCACGACCCGGATCTCCCCCCGGGTTCCCCGGATCTATCGCGGGGGACCTTGAAGGGCGGCGATCCTCGTCGGGCGCACCTCCAGGGCCCCTGCACACAGATGGACGGCGGGACGCGTGAACAGGGGTAAGCGAGCGCTGCTCTCCAATGCCCGGAGGAGGAGATTAAGGAATCGGTCGAAAGCCCAGATCTTCCATGGTGTGAGGGATGATCACGCTTCATCTGCGCTTCCCAGAACAAGAGCATTCCCATCCTATCTGGCTATCGACCGGCCTGCTGGATCGTTGTGGGGCGGCCTTGCGGGAGGCCGGTCTGGAAGGCGCGGTGGCCCTGGTGAGCGATACCACGGTAGCGGCCGATCACGGCGCGCGTGCGCGACGATCCCTCGAGGAGGCCGGGTTTTCGGTCCTGGAGATCCACCTGCCGCCGGGGGAAGGGACGAAAACCCTGGACACGGCGGCGGCGCTTTATCGGCGTCTCGCTCAGGGTGGGATCGGGCGGGATGGCATCCTGGTCGGCCTGGGAGGGGGGGTGGTGCTGGACCTGGCCGGTTTTGTCGCCGCCACGTATATGCGAGGGATCGCCTTTGTCAGCATCCCCACCACCCTGCTGGCCATGGTCGACGCCTCCATCGGAGGGAAGACGGGGGTCGATCTGCCGGAAGGCAAAAACCTGGTCGGGGCTTTTTATCCTCCGCGTCTCCTGCTGATCGATCCCATGACGTTGCGCACCCTCCCGCCGGCGGAATGGCGAAACGGCATGGCGGAAGTGGTCAAAGCCGCCCTCATCGGGGATCCCGCGCTCTGGCAGCAATTCCAGCGGGATCCGGCCCGCTGGGCCGCGATGCCGGAGGGGGAGCCGCTTTTGGATTTGCTCACGCGAGCGATCGCGGTCAAGGTCCGCGTCGTGGAGCAGGATCCCCTGGAAACGCGGGGAGAGCGGGAGGTGCTGAACCTGGGCCATACGTTCGGCCACGCCTTTGAACGGGTCAGCGGCTACCGGGTTCCGCACGGGGAAGCGGTCGCCGCGGGCATGGTCGCCGCCGCCGCTCTCTCCGCCCGGCTGGGCCTGCTGGAGGATGTCGATCTTCCCCACCACCTGGAACGGGTGCTGGAAGGGATCCGTCTTCCCACTCGCTGGCGGGCCTGGCTGGCCCGGTATGGCGTGGACGCGACGCCGGAGCAGGTGATCGCCGCGATGGGAACGGACAAGAAGCGGCGCGGCGGGCGCCTGCGCTTTGTGGTGATCCAGCGGCCGGGCGCGGTGCGCGTCTATAGGGATGCATCTTATGAAGCGGTATATCAAGCCCTGGAGGAGACAGCCCACCCGTAGGGGCAACCCCCCGTGGTTGCCCCAATCGGCGGGCACATCGATCCGATGGCAGGCACAGGGGCCTTTCGTAGGGGCGGGCACAGGGGCCTACGCGCACGGGCGGGCACGGGGGCCCGCACGCAGGGGCGGGCACAGGGGCCCGCCCCTACAGAATCCACGATGCGCCATATCGGTTCGTAGGGGCGACCACAGGGGGTCGCCCTATTACGGGTAACCCTCTTTGGTTGCTCATCATCGACAACCCTCCAGTTGCCCCGACCGCCTACCGCCGCCGTCGGGTGCGGGTGTAGAAGGGGAGCAGGAGGCTCATCGCTGTCTGCAGGAGCTGGCGGCGAGCCCGCAGGGCCATCACCTTGGCCTGGCGCACCGGCTCCAGGCGGTTGAGGTCTGGAAGCGACACCGGCAGCCGCACCGGCCAGTTCTCCACCGCGATCGGCCGATCCTCCGGCCGCACGCCGTAGCGGACCACTGCCCCTGCCCAGGTCAACCCGGCCCCAAAGCTGACCAGGAGCAGATGATCCCCCTCCTGGATCCGGCCCTGGGCCATCGCTTCGGCGAAGGCGATGGGGATCGAAGCCGCCGATGTGTTCCCATAACGGTCCAGGTTCAGAAAGACCTTCTCCATGGGGAATCCCAGTTCACGGCAGGCCGCCTCGATGATCCGCTCGTTGGCCTGGTGGGGGATCATCAGATCGATCTCATCCGGCGCCAGGCCGCTACGGGCGATGGCCTCGATGGCGACCTTGCCCAGCACCCGGGTGGCGAACTTAAACACCTCCCGCCCGTTCATGCGCAGCAGGTGGCCCTTCTGACGGATGGTCTCCTCGGTGATGAGGGCGTTGCTGGAGATACCGGGAACGATGAGATGCTCTGCCCCCGATCCATCAGAGCCCAGCACGAACGAGAGGAGACCAGTGGGGAGTTCGCTGGCCTGCAGGACCATGGCCCCGGCTCCGTCACCGAACAGCACGGCGGTGTTGCGATCGGTCCAGTCGATGTTGCGGCTGATGATCTCTGCGCCGATCACCAGGACATTCCGCATCAGGCCAGCGGCGATGAAGGCGTGGGCGACGGCCATACCATACATGAAGCCAGTGCACCCGGCGCCCAGGGTGAAGGCTCCGCAGCGGGCGTGCAGTTTATGCTGAATAATCGATGAGACCGGAGGGATAATATAATCCGGAGTGGAGGTCGCCACGATAATCAAATCAAGATCCTGAGGCAGGATGCCCGCCCGGGCCATCGCCTCTCGCGCCGCGGCCACTGAGAGATCGGACATGGTCTCGCCCGACTCCGCGATCCGCCGCTCCCGGATCCCTGTTCGCGTCAGGATCCATTCCTCGGTGGTGCGCAATTGTTGAGCCAGTTCCCGGCTGCTTAACACCCGCCGGGGAACCGCTATTCCCCACCCAGCAATCCGGCTATACCATGGCATTTCGCCCTCCTTTCTGGATCTCCTCTCCCCACCGCCTTTTGGACTGGAGGGGAGAGGGATAAAGAAGATGGGGCCATCTCGCCTCGTCCGACAGACTCCGATTTGGGGGTTTTCGGGGGC
>NZ_JANWXB010000180.1 GCF_025055495.1 Thermoflexus sp.
GCTGCGGGAGCCGGTGGTGCTGCCGGGGAAGGCGCCACAGCTGTTGATCAACGGGGCGTCGGGGATTGCGGTGGGGATGGCGACCAACATCCCCCCCCACAACCTCGCCGAAGTCTGCGACGCGCTATGCTACATGATCGACCACTGGGGGCGCTTGGATCGCATTACCGTCGATGACCTGATGGCATTCATCAAGGGCCCGGATTTCCCAACGGGTGGGGTGGTGTTCCGTTATGCTGATGATGGCGAAACAGATGCGCTGCGGGCGGCTTACGCCGTGGGGAAGGGACAGTTTGTCGTTCAGGCCCGCGCTCACATCGAGGAGGCGGAGCGGGGCAAGGTTCGTATTGTGGTGACGGAGCTGCCCTATCAGGTGAACAAGGCGGCCCTGATCGAGCGGATCGCCGAGCTGGTCCGCGAGGGGCGGATGGAGGGGATCACCGATCTGCGCGATGAATCGGACCGGCGGGGGATGCGGCTGGTCATCGAGGTCGCCCGGACCGCCGATCCCCGCGAGGTGCTGGCCGCCCTTTACAAGCACACGCCGATGCAGATCACCTTCGGCGTCCAGATGCTGGCCCTGGTGGAGGGGGAGCCACGCCTGCTTCCCCTGAAAAAGGCCCTCCAGCTCTTCGTGGAGCATCGCCAGCAGGTGATCCGCCGTCGCAGCGAATATGAGCTGGCCCGGGCCCGGGAGCGCGCCCATATTCTGGAGGGGCTGCGGATCGCCCTGGCCCATCTCGATGAGGTGATCGCGCTGATCCGGCGATCGAAGGATACGGAGGAGGCAAAGGCCGGTCTGATGCGACGTTATCGGCTCACAGAGGTCCAAGCGTTGGCCATCCTGGAGATGCCCTTGCGGCGGTTGGCACGGCTGGAGCGGGAGAAGATCGAGGCCGAATATAAGGAGAAGCAGCGCCGGATCCGCGAGCTAGAGGATCTGCTGGCCCATCCGAAGAAGATCCTGGCGGCCATCCGGGAGGAGCTCCAGGAGCTCAAAGCCAAATATGGCGATGCGCGGCGGACCTTCATCGCCGACCGGGCGCGCGGCGCCCTCACGGTGGAGGATCTGATGCCGGATCAGCCGGTCTGGGTGGCGATCACGATGGGCGGCCGGATCGTCCGAACGCCGCTGCGGGGCGGGCCGGCATGGCCCCATGGGGATCGGCCGGTGGCGCTGGTGCGAGGGAACACCCGTGGTGCGGTGGTTCTCTTCACCGACCGGGGCACGGCAGCGGCTGTCGCGGTGCATCGGATTCCAGAGAGTGAGGAGGGAGTTCCCATTCCGGATCTGATCGCCCTCCCGGAGGGTGAGACCGTGGTCGCCGCGCTGCCGATGCCGGGGCGGGTCGATGCGAACGGGGCAGGCCCCTATGTATTTCTGGTGACCCGGAATGCCATGTGCAAGCGGGTGGCCTGGGCCGACCTGAACCGCCCGGGCGCCTTTCCGGCGATGGGGGTGGCCGATGGGGATGCGCTGGTGGCGGCCTTCACGACCTATGGGGATGGGGAGATCCTGCTGGCCACCGCGGCGGGCCAGGCCATCCGGTTTGCGGAAGATGAGGTGCGGGTGATGGGCTTGAGCGCCGCTGGGGTGCTGGGCATCAAGCTGGGGGAGGGGGATCAGGTGACGGGGGCGGCCCTGGTGAAGCCCCAGGGAGCCGTGGTCATCGGAACGGCCCATGGCTTTATGAAGCGCACAGCGGCTAAAGAATATCCCCGACAGGGCCGGTATGGCGTGGGTGTCCAGACAACGACGGTCTCGGAGAAGACCGGGCTCGTGGTGGGGGTCGCCGCAGTGGACGAAGAGGAGACCCTATGGGTGGTGGGCAGCCGGGGGACCGTGAAGGCGGTAAAGGTGAAGGATCTCCCCCGGGTCAGTCGGGCGCGGCCGGGGACCCTGGTGGTCAGCCTGAAGAACAATGAAACGATGATCCGTCTGATCGCTCCGGCGGTTTACGAAAAGGGAAGCGGACGGAACGGCCGAAGGGAGCGCCGAGCGAAGAATACCCGATAGGCCTGTTGTTCCCACTCGGTTCCATGGATGCACTGTAATGAACGATCCGTCGGTAGTGCTCTGTTCATTGCAAAGCGGTAGTTGAGGGCTCTCAGGATTTTCAGAGATGCCGAAGGTCGCGGAGCTGAGCGAGCGATGGGTCTCTGGCTTCTGGGAACCTCCGGTGCGGTTCCCGATCCCCAACGGGATTACATCAGTCTGGTCGTGGAGCATGCAGGCCGCCTGATCCTGATCGAGGCGGGCGGATCTCCGCTCCACCGTCTGGGTCGCACAGGCCTGGACCCTATGGGTCTGGAGGGGGTTTTCCTTTCCCATCGTCATCCCGATCATCTCAGCGGGCTGCCGGTGCTTCTGATGGGATTGTGGCTGCGAGGGCGGGCCCATCCGCTCTGGATCGCTGGCCCGGAGGACGTGATGGAACGGGCTCGCGCCTTGCTGGAGCTGTTTGAGTGGCAGTCCTGGAATGGCATGTTCCCGGTGAACTGGCGGCCGATCCCGTTGGAGCCTGGGGCCGTGGTGGAAGCAACCGGAGGGATTCGCCTGATCGCCGCGCCCGTTTCTCATAGTGTTCCCACCCTGGCCCTGCGGATGGAGCTCCCTGAGGGAGTGGCCGCCTATTCCGCGGACACCGCGCCCTGCCCGGAGATGATCCGACTGGCCCGCGGCGCGGATGTCCTGATCCACGAGGCGACAGGTTCGTATCCGGGGCATACCCCGCCGGAGGGCGCCGGATGGGTGGCACGGGAGGCAGGGGTGCGACGGCTGGTTCTGGTGCATGTGCCGCCAGAGGTCGATGTGGAGGAATGGAAGTCGCGCGCCCGGGAAGCCTTTGCGGGTCCGGTAGAGATCGGAAGGGATGGAATGCGGGTGCTGTAAGCGGATTGTTAGAGGTTCCACATGGGGTCAGCCCTCAAGGGGGATAGGGATGGAGATCGATCCGGAAGAGGTTCGCCCGCTATATGCGGATCGCGATCCGGCTCATGATTTCGAGCATATCCTGCGGGTCGTGCGTCTGGCCGAACGGATCGCCCGCAGCGAGGGGGCGGATCCGGCGGTCGTGCGGGCCGCGGCGTTGCTTCACGATGTGCGTCGGGAGGAGGCGGATCATGCGATTGCCTCAGCGGCCTTCGCCCGTTGGTGGCTGACCGAGCGAGGGGCATCCACCGAGTTCATCGAGGCGGTCGCTCACGCTATCGAAGCCCATCGGTTCCGGGAGCCCCGGGTCGCCTGCACCCTGGAGGCCCGCGTGCTCTTTGACGCCGACAAACTGGATGCGTTGGGGATCATTGGCCTAGCGCGCCTCTTCGCTTACAGCGGCGCCCACTGCCATCCGCTCTGGATAGCGGTTGGGGAAGAAGAGACGGGCATGGACTCCGCTGCCCATGAGTTCTTCCGTAAGATCCGCCTTCTGCCCGAGCGGATGCAGACGGAAACCGGACGGCGATGGGCGGAAGCCCGTCTGGATCGGATGCGACGGGCCATTGAATGGCTGGAGGCGGAGATCCACGGCGAGGATTTCGAGGGCTGAGCTCCTCGCTTCGATGGATTTGACAAGCTTTCCTCCAGTTGCCTATATTCAATGATGCTGAAACCCCGCTGACCTGAACCGGCGGGGTTTCACGTCCATGGTGGCTCATGTTCAGGCCCTGTGCCCCTGGTTGGGCCGGATGGTTGGCAGGGGTTTTCGGATCCCCTCCCAGGCTGCTCCGCCACGGGAGGAGGAGGTCGGGGAAGAGGGGATCGGGCCCCGCCATCGGGTGGTTCGCGTTACGGCCTGCGCGAGGGCCGGACAGGAGCCATGCGTGGTTTCTCTCCAAAGGGCTGGCTGTCCCCCTTAGGAAGGGGGCACCCTCAGGTTCCGCCCGCCGCCGGCACCCAGTCTGCTTGACCTCAGCTGGCAATCGACCTACCATCGTGCCGGCGTGGATCATCCCTTGTCAGGCTTCAAATAACGCGCTTATTGGATTTCTTCGCTTCGTTATGCTTGGGGGATTAGGGGGCGGGGCCGTGGGCCCGCACCTCTAGGATATTCTATGCCCTGTGCAACTTCAGGCGGCGAGTCCGATCCAAGCGCCTTCGGGAGGGAAGCGGGCTGGGCTCCTTCCCCAGGGCCTCATGGAGGGGGGAGAAAAAATATTTTTGGGCT
>NZ_JANWXB010000200.1 GCF_025055495.1 Thermoflexus sp.
CCCCCCCTTCCCCCCCCCCCCCGGGGGCCCTGGGGGCGGGGGGGTGGGGGTTTAAAAAATTCTGTGGGGGGGGGGGGGGGGGGCCTTTGGCCCCCGCACCGCCCCCGAAAACCCCCAAATATGGACAAAGCACTAGCCTTACATGGAGACAAGGATAAACGGAGGTGGCGGGGGGCTACCTTCGGCGGTTCCCGCCGCCCCAAATCCGATATGTCTGAATCCCGGGGGAGGACCCCATCCCGCTCTCGGCGCCCCTGGTCCCCCGCGTTTTCACGGGTTGCTTCCCCGACACCAGATGGAATCGCCTTGATCCGGGCAAGCGGAATGGAATTCCTCATCGCATCTACTGCACCGATATCTCCCTGCGCTTGCTTCCCATCTTCCCCACTGGAAACACTTCCCGAATCCGGGCGGATTCCTCTGGGGTGAAGGGCCGTAACCCCCACCATGCCAGTCCATAACTGAGGACGCCCAGCGAAAGCGCCAGGGGGGGCGCGATCCCCCAGAGGGCTCCGGTCAACCCCACCATGACCCCTCCAGCGATCAAAGGCCGACCCAGGATCTCCCCCCATGGCAGCGGTCCCATGGTTCGACGCAGATCGTAATAAAACGCCATCCCTTCCACGATCTCTGACAGGATCGTGATCACTGCCGCCGCCGGGTAGCCGAAGATCGGGATGGTGAGCAGGTTGGCGATGGCGTTGAACCCCAGGGCGATGAGAAAGGCCTTCGTCTGGTAGCGCTGGCGGCCCAGCGCCACCAAGACATAGTTGATCAGGCTGTTCATCCAGCCGATGGGGATGGACCAGATCATGATCCGCAGGGCGATGGCCGCATGGGGAAGATATTGAGAACCCCCCAGAAGCCAGGAGAGGGGCTCCGCGAGGAACGTGAAGAGCGCGGCCGTGAAGACCGCCACCGCCACCAGCCCCTTGAGGGTCAGGATCGCAGAACGCCGCATGGCCTCCGGCGCCCCCGCTGCCTGGCGGGAGATCACCGGGAACACAGCGAAGGTCGTGTAGGCCGGGATGATGTTCAGCGCGTCCAACCACTTGTAAGCTGTGCTATACCACCCCACCTGAACATCGCCTTTCAACGCCTGGAGGATCGGCACGTCGATCTTGAAGAACAGGGTGGCCAGGAGGTGGTTGAGCATCAGGGGGCCCGATTCCCGGACCATCTCCCGGCGCAGGGCCGGGTCGTTCTCCCAGCGGGGGCGGAAGAACAGGCGGAAGGCGATGCCGCTGAGCAGCGCGAGGGTGATCAGGTTGACGACGATCGATGAGGCGGCCAGGCCCACGAAGCCACCCCCCGCCAGCAGGATGGGGACGCCGAAGCCCACCTTCAGGAGCACGGTCACCACCGTGAGGGCGGCCGGGATCTCAGCCTTTTCATAAACGTAAAAGAGCGCGGTAACCCCGGTGGCGAGGCTGGCCGGGACCTGGGCCAGGGCCAGCAACAGGATGGCCAGGGCGGTATCACCGGAGAGCCGGAAGGCACCCAGCCAGAGGCCGGTGACGCCGAGCAGCAGCGGCATCCAGGCCATGAGCAGGATCAGCCGCACAGCAGAGCTGTTGACGAAATAACGATTCACGGCCTCCGGGCGTTTCGCCCCCTCCCGGGTGAGCCAGACGTTCAGGCCGAAGTTCGAGAGGATCTCATACCAGCCCACCAGCACGATCGCGAAATAATACTTTCCCGCCGCCTCCGGCCCCAGGATGCGCAACATCAGGGCGGCGAAGGCGAAGTCGATCAGGCGGGTGAAGAGGTTCAGGGCCATGGCGGTCAGGCTGTTTTTCAGTACCCGCAGGGCGGTGGAGCGCTCCACCTCCGCCCGATACAGGCGCCCCCAGGCCCAGACGAGGAGCATGAAGAGGGCCGCCATTCCCCCGATGAAGGTCGTGAAGAACCCGAGCTTGACCGACATGGGACTGTAGCGAAAGCGCACGGTCCAGCGGCCGGGAGGAAGGATCACCGCGCGGAAGAGGCCGTTGGCGGCGTAGATCTCCAATCGCTGTTCTTCCCCCTCGCTCCCGCCAATGGGCCGTCGGTAGGCGACCCATCCCGGGAAGAAGGTGTCGGCCAACACCAGCCACGAGGGCTCCTCCACGGCGGCATCGATCCACACCTCGTTGATCCCGTAGGCCGTGACCGTGGCCGGGCGCGGCGTCCCGCGGGTTCCCCCGCCTTCCACGCCGGGGACAGGCTGATCCACCACCACGTAGAATCGCGGATCGAACTGCTGCAGCGCCGCCGTGGGATCCGGGTGCACCACCGTAGCGGCCAGGGGAAGCGTCCACGCCCGGGGCATGGCCCCCTCGTTCCGATATACCCGCACCTCGCCGTCGTAGACCAGGGTGTATCGCGGCGAGGCGATGGTTTCCTCGGTGATCACGTATTTGACGTTCAGGGCGTCCAGCAGCGGCGAATCCAGGGCGCTGGGGTCCGTGAGCGGCGCGATGCGATTGAAGAGGAGCTCGTGCTGGGTCTGGATGACCGAAAGATAGGCCACGTAGCGCTTCAGGATGATGGAATCGTAGCCCCGGATGTCCTGGAGATCGTAGAGCCACGGCCCGTTGGCGTTGAACGTCTTCCGTCCGTGAGGATCGAACGTCGTCAACCGCCACAAGCCATGGTCCCCCTTCAGGAAGCGCACCACCGGCGGCTCGTAGGCCAGCCAGCGGGGATCCGCCGCCGGGTTGAATCCAGCCCCTGCTTGAAGCAGATCCGCCGACAGCATCCCGATGGCCAGCCCCGGACCCCAGGGCCGCCGCCGGAGCAGGAGCAGCGCCAGGCCGCTTCCGACGGCGACGATCCCGAAGCGGAGCAGGTTCCAGAACTGGTAGGAGAAGAACGTCCGCCCGTCGGGGAAGGCCTCGGGCGCCTTGGCCAGGGCATACAGGGCACGGTCCGCAAGGGCCAGCGCCACGTCGGGCACGACCCAGCGGGCGAGGCCCAGGGCGGCCAGCGTCACCATCCCAGCGCCCAGCATCCCCGCGGCGATCCACCGCCGCCCGTGCCCATCCTCCCGCGATATCGAATCGAACCCGGCCCCCGCCAGGCCGGCCATCGCGAGGGTGAAGGGCCAGATCCAGCGGAACGGGGAGTGCAACTGGTTGATGCCGGGCAGGCCGTAATACAGCAGCGCATACGTGGGCAATCCAAAGGCGAAGGAGAGAGAGAGGGCCGCCAGGAGGACCAGGAACCCCATCGGGACACCGGACCCGCGAAACGACCGATAGCGGATCAGGGCCAGGAGGGCGAACGCCCAGGGCAGCAGCCCCAGGTAGGCGCCTCCTTCCACGTAGTTCTTGATCCCCCAGTGGCTGGTGAAGGCCCCATTGGGGTTGGGCTGGCCGTAGGCGTTGACCGTGAACAGCACCCACGCCCCGGTGAACACATCCCGCACCCCGTGGTGGCTGGGATTGCCGTAGAAATCCGGCATGAGGAACACCAGGAGATGCCGCGCGGGATAGGCCCACCCCAGCACCTGCTGCAGCGTGGCCGTCCCCTCGCGGAAGTTCTCCCGCACGACCTCATAGAGAGGGATCCACTGGGCGGCGCCCAGGGCGACCCCCAGGGTCAGCGCCAGGCCGGTCCATCCCAGGGTGGCCAGGGCCCGGATCCGCGGTGGGCCGTCGGGTCGGCGCAGGGCCCGCCAGGCCCCCCAGAGGCCGTAGCTAACGCCAATCAGGACCGTGTAGTAGGTGATCTCTACGTGGCCGGCCAGGATGTTCATTCCCAGCGCGAGAGCCGCCAGGACCGCCCACGGTATGGCCGCGCGATGGCCGAGCAGAGGGCGCCGCTCGATCATCGCGTGGAGGGCGGCGAGCAGATAGGGAAGCCAGGCCGCGCCCGCGACGATCATGGGGAACACCAGGCTGACCACCATGAAGGCGCTCAGCTCGTAGGCAACTCCAGCGAACGTCGCTGCGGCGCGGCGGAGCCCCCAGGTTCGGGCCAGCAGATACATCCCCAGCCCAGCGAGGAAGAGCTGCAGCGCGTTGAAGAGGCCGTAGGCCTGAGGGATCGGGAAAACGAAAAACAGCGTGGTGAACGGATAGAGGGCGGAGTGCTGGCCGTTCGCCAGAAAGGGCGCCCCGGCGAAGAGATAGGGATTCCAGAGGGGGAGCTCCCCCCGCCGGAGGGCGGCCGTCAGGAACCGCTTCCAGGCGTAGTTCTCCAGCACCAGGTCAGAGAGCAGCGCGTTATGGGGGACCGTGATCCCGAACGCCTGCGCAGCGGCCCGCCAGGGCTGCCACTCGTAGAGATTATCCGCCGGGATCAGGGTTCTGGCCCCGGTCAAGGTCGGGCCGAGGAGCAAAACCGGCAACCCGGCCAACCACAGGATCGGCCCGAGCGCGGAAAGGAGATCCCTCCATCGCCACATCGCGCCTCTGTCCCATCACGGATAATAGTGTTTGGTCAGCTTTTGGAAATCGAACACCATAGGGTTGGGCCCTATTTATCCCTTTCCGGCCTGCACCAGAGGAGTGAAACAACAAGCCCCAAAAGCGGACCCAGCGCCCACTTATTATATGGGCAGATCCGGAAATCACGGCGGGGCCCATCTTCGACGATCCTCAGAGATGTGCCTATAATGATTAAAAAATTTTACGAAATTTGGAGGCTTTATGCGGATCTCTCTGACCCCTTCGGAATGGCGATGGCTGGGCAACGGATTGATTCTTCTGGGCGTGCTGAGCTGGGCCCCGTTCCTGACCGCCATGGCCATGGGAGAAGACTGGCCGTTCCTGCCCTTCCTCGCGGCTCACCTGACCGGCGTGCTGGGGGGATGGCGGTTGCGGGCCCGGGCGGCCGCGATGGAAGGGATCCAACCTGCCCCGGAGATCGGCCCCCGGCGGCGCCTGCTCAGCCGCCTGTTCATCTATCTGGGGGTGCTGGCTTGGGGGCCCTATTTCTACCAAACCCGGGTGCTGGGGAACGAAGTCGAGATCTCCCCCTATCTCGCTGCCCACCTCACCGGGGTCCTCAGCGGCGTGGCCCTGCGCCTGAGCGTGGAAATCGAGCGGCGTTGGCGTCTGCGATCCTCGTCCACCCTGGGATCCAGCACGGATCCAGAATACTAACGAAAAATCGACAAAGCGCTATCGGACCTGATGGGCTGGATATCGTTTCACATCCTCCATCCCTTTCCGGACGTTCACGAACGGCAGGATCAGCATCCCGGCGATGAAGTAGAAGATCAGCGCCAGGATGCCGTAACGCAGGCTGCCGAACCACTGGTTGACCAGCCCGAAGATCAACGGGCCGGTCCAGGATGTGCCTCGCTCGGAGACCTCATAGAAGGAATAAAACTCCGCCTCTTTGCCCTTTGGGATCATTTGGGCGAAGAGGCTGCGGCTGATGGCCTGGGATCCGCCCAGAACCAGGGCGATGAAGGCGCCGAGGATGAAGAACTCGACCACCCGTGTCTCGCCCCGCAGGCCGCCGTATCCGTAGATGATGACGGCCGTCCAGATCAGGAGGCTGGCCAGAAGGGCAGGCTTGGCTCCGATGCGGGTCGCCAACCATCCCCAGAACAGGGCACCCAAGAAGGCTACGAACTGGATCATCAGGATGGCTAAGGTCAGCGTCTGGGTGTCCAGCCCCACGCCACCGCGGGCCAGCGGAGCGGCGGCGAAGGTGGAGGACACCGCGATCACCGTCTGGATGCCGTCGTTGTAAAGAAAATAGGCCAGGAGGAACTTCAGGGTCTCCGGGAAATGCCGCAGCTCGCGCAGCGTGCCGATCAGCTGTTTGAAGCCTACGCTCAGGTAGGTTTCCCCCGGGGGCAGGGGCCGGACAGCGTAACGCGATCGCAGGCGGGCCCAGGTGAAGAACGAAAAGCCCAGCCACCAGACCCCTGCCGATGCCAGGTTGATGCGCACCGCCAGGTCCGAGGGAATGCCGAGGGCTCCCCGGAACATGTAGAAGGCCAGGTTCAGGGCCAGCAGCAGGCCGCCGCCCAGATAGCCCATCGCCCAACCATACGAGGAAACCCAGTCGCGCCGATCCTCGCTGGCGATGTCGGGCAGATAGGCG
The DNA here is from genome assembly GCF_025055495.1 of Thermoflexus sp. Lineage (GTDB taxonomy): Bacteria > Chloroflexota > Anaerolineae > Thermoflexales > Thermoflexaceae > Thermoflexus. Next base: position 6,046 of record NZ_JANWXB010000200.1, read on the forward strand.
TTGTAGAAAACCACCGCCGCGCCGAAGGCCAGATTGGCCACCACGAACAGCAGGCCGCCCAGCCACCAGAGGTCGCCGGCCACAAAGAACATCAGGATGGTGGCGGCCGCGCCGACGGTGGCGAAGAACTGCATCATGCGTTTTCGGATGTGGGAATAATCGGCGATGGCCCCCAGGATCGGGAGGAAGAGCACCTGGAGGAAGACGGAGATCGAGACCGCGTAGGGGAAAAACGAGTCGGGGGCGATGGGGATCCCCAGGAGACGGGCGTTGCCGTCGGGATAGGCGCGGGCCGCTTCCGCCGCCAGGGCGGCCAGATAGGGGCCCAGGAAGACGGCGCTCACGGTGGTGCTGAAGGCCGAGTTGGCCCAGTCATACATCGCCCAGCCGAAGATCTCCCTTCGGTCGTTGACCCTGAGAGCCGATGGCATGGCAGATGCCGTTGCGTTCATCTCCACCTCCGTGCTCTACCGAAAGGATGGGATGCTTTCTGGGTGTTGGATCCCGGCCACCGGAGGAGGACCCCGTGGCATCCGGCGGTTCCTTTTGCCGCTTTCCGGAGCCTCAGCATGGCTTCCCTCCCTCAGCAAGCCGGCAAGGCGGATTCCGCCCATCGCATCCCTCGCCCCGCCTTCGGGGTTCGGGGTCCTGTTGAGGGAAACTCCCTCCACACCGCGGAAGGCACCTCGAGGGATTTCAGCGGGATTCAGCGGGAGGTGGCGGCGCGGATCCCGACCCGCAGGGTCTCACCGTTCGTCCACGCCCAGGCCATGTGCGGGGTGTTATGGGCGATCCCGATGCGCCCCATTCGATCCACCCCGATCAGCCCGCCGCGGCCATCCACCCGTTCCTCCAGCAACCGGATCGCCGCCTCCACGGCGGTCTGGACGGTCAGCCCCAGGGCCATGAAATCGCAGGCGGTCTTGGAGATCACCACCCGCATCAGGGTCTCCCCCCATCCGGTGGCCACAACAGCCCCCACCCGATCGTCCGCGTAAGCGCCGCAGCCGATGAGGGCGGAATCCCCAACCCGCCCGGGCCACTTGTTCGACATCCCGCCGGTAGAGACCGCCGCCGCGACATGACCCGCCGCGTCCAGGGCGACGGCGCCCACGGTGTCCATCGGCTCGGCCAGAGCCTGGGCCAGGACCTCCCGGAGATCCGGCGGGCCGTTCCGCCACAGGGCCTCCCAGCGCTCGCGATCCCGCGGCGCCACCAGCTCCGCGTCATCGGCCGTGGGCAGCCCGAGCAACTCCGCAAGGGCCTCCGCACTGGGGCCAACCAGGAGCACGTGGGGGGTGCGTTCCATCACCGCGCGGGCCAGCGTGATGGGGTTTCGAACCCGGCGGACGGCCGCCACTGCTCCCGCGCGCAGCGTTGTGCCGTCCATGATCAGGGCGTCCATCTCCACCGTCCCCACCCGGGTCATTATACTGCCCCGCCCGGCGTTGAAGGTGGGATCGTCCTCAAGGGCCCGCACGGCGGCTTCCACCGCATCGAGGGCGGAGCCGCCGGCGCTCAGGGCCGACCATCCCGCCTGCGCCGCCCGACGGCACCCCTCCATCGCCGCTGGATGGCGCTCCTCCGGGATGGTCCCCGCGCCGCCATGGACGATGAGGATCGGTTGAGGCATGGTGGGCTCGCCTCTGTAGGAAATCCACCTCCAAGTCTTGAGCCTTCAACCCCGGAAGTCCCGCAGAGCCTCCAGAAAGATCAGGCGATGTCGTGTAAAAAATCCAGGAATGAAGACCGCTCTGCCACCCCGGATATGAGATCCCAGGTGTATAAAGCCCGCGATATGGATCTGGAATCATGGGCAGATAGGAACCCAGTTCCGCATCACGAGGGGCAGATAAAGGCGATAGGATCCTGGAAGCAAGGGCGGGGAGGATGCAGGGGGCTGGGCGGCCCACACGGCCTCGTAGGCGTCCAGCCGGCCATATCCGAAGAAATCATCCCGGCCCGCGACACCCAGATCATCCGCCGTCGACAGGAGCAAGTCACACACCCCATCAGGTGTCAGCGTTGGCCTGCGGGACCACACCAAACCCGCTACCCCTGCCACGTGAGGTGCGGCCATGGAGGTGCCGCTCGCCCAAAGATACAGGTAGCCATACGGATAAACGTTGGAGGGATAGGTAGACAAAATGCTCACCCCTGGTGCAGCAATGTCGACGTAGGAACCGTAGTTGGAGAAACTGGCGCGCTGGTCGCTGGAGTTGGTGGCCGAGACGCCGATCACGCCGGGATACGCAGCGGGGTAGAACGGCGCGCTGGTATTCCTGTTCCCTGCCGCAGCCACCAAGAGCGCGCCCCGACTTCGAGCATAAGAGACTGCATCTGCAAGCGCCGAGCTTGGATACGATCCGCCCAGGCTCAAGTTGATGATCGTGCGCTTGCCATGCGCCGCGCCCCAATCCACGGCATATCGAATCCCATCCGCCACATCCGTGTCGTATCCCGATCCCTCTTGATCCAGCACCTTCACCGCCAGCAGATCGCAGTGCCAGCATACTCCCGCTATGCCGACGCTGTTGTTCGTGTTCGCCCCGGCGATCCCGGCCACGTGGGTGCCGTGGCCTTGATCATCCATGGGATTGGAGTCGTCGTTGACGAAATCATAGCCCAACCAGATCCGCGAGGAGCTCAGATCGGGATGGGTGTAATCCACCCCTGTGTCGATGACCGCAATCCACACCGATGAGCTGCCGGTGGTCAGATCCCAGGCCTGCGGGGCGCGGATGCGGGGGAGATTCCACTGATAAGACCCATAATAAGGGTCGTTGGGCGTCGCGGCGATCCGGACCTCCCGCTCGACTTCAGCGATCTCAACGGCCGGATGTCGGCGCAGCTGTTCGGCCACCCTCTCCGGATCCTGCCCGGGGGGCACCGGGATGCGCCACCAGCGGGGGACCGCGAGGGCCTCCGCGTTCGGGAAGCCGGCCACAGCGAGGGCGGACCGGAAGGCCCCTGGCGCGACAGCGTCCCTTCGCTTCACCACCACGCCGGGCCGACGGGGGATCGACGCGGCCTGGGGCCGCGCAGGTGGGGGAGGCGCTGCGTCCGCCGGAACCGGGGAGGGGAGACAGCGGCCATCCTCCAGGGGGAGAAAACATTCGGGGCCCGCTGAGGTCGGGGCTGTCTCTGAGGAGCCCGATGCTGGAGCTCCTGAAAAAGATCCGATCAGAACGATCACCCCGAGAAGTAAAAGCCATCTCCCATGTTTCATCCGTCGCCTCCCGAAGGGTGAAATCTCAACCCGTCGATGGTTGGCCATCCGCGGATCTCTCTATCCGCAAACCCCGCTGAAGGCAGAGATCCCATCGCGCGTTATCCGAACACCTCCGCCTCGAATCGAAAGAGCCGGGCATCCGGCCATTGCCAGGCGTCCTCCGGCAGGCCGGCCTTGAGGCAGAGGGCCCGCAGGAAGGCCCCGCGATCCCAGCCCTGTTCCACCGGGACCTGAGGGAGCAATAGCCCACTGTGACCCGCCGCCAGGATGAACAGGCCGTCCCGTCCGATCTCGATCTCCTCCGGGCGTTCCACCGGGCGCAACGGGGAGAGAACGCTGATCTCATACTCCAGATGGGGCAACTCCTCGGCCGTCACCGGCGGGAAGCGGGGATCGTCTAAGGCGGAAAGGACGGCCACCCGCTGCACGGCGTAGGCCAGGCCCGAGCGCGGCCAGATCTCCCCACGGCATCCCCGGAGACGCCCCCCTTTGGTCAGCGTGACGAAGCAGGCCCTCGGCAATTCTAAGGCAGAGGAGGAAACGCGAAGCTCCGGCAGGGGCTTCCCGCGCACCGCGTGCTCCACCGCCTCCCGCGCGATTTGGAGAAGCGTCCGCCGATCCTCCTCCCCCAGGGGGGGATCCGGCTCCCGGGCGAATCGGATGGCGGCGTAGCCCACCACGTGATCCTTCCGCCCGTAAGGGACGTCGCTGGAGTTGGCGTATTTCAGGAGAGCGGCATGTGTCGCCCCGATGCGCTTCGCGTAAGCCATGGCCGTCAACACCGGCCCCTCGCCGCACATCAGCGTCGCCAGCCCGGGGATCCGCCGGGCCATCCACTCGGCGATGGTATGGCGGACCAGCTCGGGATCCAGGGAGAGGATCGCCCCGACGGTGCTGAGATCCACCTGGCGCGCGTGCTCATCCCGCGGATAGTGGGAAAGGTCGCTGCTGGCAATGACCACAGCCCGGCGGCTCGCCAGGAGGCGGGCCAGGGCCGCCGCGAGGGCCTCGATGTTCTCCAGGGAAGGCTCCCCGATCATCACGGGGACGAAGCGGAGGTCGGGGAACAAGCGCTGGAGGAAGGGGATCTCCACTTCGATCGAGTGTTCCTCCAGATGCACTTCTGGGATCGCGCGGAGGGGCGGGCCCGCGCTCAACAGGGCATCCGCCAGCTCCTCATCGATCGGCACCTCCCCCAGTGGGGTCCGCCAGGCGCCCCGCGCCCACACCGAGATCTCGCGGAAAAACGGTTCCACGTGGTTGGTGCCCAGCACCACCACCGCATCATAGGATCGGTCGATTAGCTGTTTGAACCCCCACGCGGCGACGTGGCCCGAGTAGATGTAGCCCGCGTGAGGCACAATCAGCGCGGCGGGCTCCGGGTCGTAGCGCGGTGCCTCCTCGAGCAGACGATCCACCATCTCCCTCAGCGCCTCCGGATCCGCCGGATAGAAAGCCCCGGCCACCGCAGGCTCCCGGATCTCCATCCTCACGCGCGCCATGGCTGCTCCTTTCTCCCGTTCAGGGACACCCGGCCCAGGGCGAACGCCAGGCCTCCCCTGCCGCCGGGGAAGCGAAGCGCCGGCCGCGCCCGCTTCGGTTCCCCGCCGGCATGGGCCCTTCCCACCCCGGCTCGAAGGCACACCCTCTCTCCTTTCCCCACTCGTGTATTCGTGCCCCAATTCGCGGACGGCCGCCCTTCTCTACAAAATCGCGATCTCCCAATCCACCACCATGACATCCGGCCGGCTGGCCTCGATCCAGCGAACGGCGCTTTCCAGGGTGGCGTGAGTATGGCCGGCGTCGTTGGAGATCGTCGCCAGGCCCAGCCGGGCGGATTGTGGGAAATCCTGATGATCGATTTCAGCGGCCGCCACGTTGAAAGACTGGCGCAGGTGGGCGATCAGAGATTTCATCACGCTGCGCTTGTCTTTGAGGGACTGCGCGCCGGGTAGATGCAGATCCACCGTGCACATGCCAACGACCATAGAGCGTATCCTCGAACCGTGTTCTCTCCGCGCTCCTGCAAGCCTGGCCGATCATTTAGGCCGCGCCGTTGGGGGATCCGCCGAATCCAGTAGGGGCGAAGCGCCGCTTCGCCCCTACATGGATCCCACCTCACTTCTTCGGAGAACGCTCAGGCGCTCCCGCCACTCCGGGATGCGCGCTTGCTCCTCCGGAGTCAGGCCCCCGGGTTGCGTTTCGATGGCGAGGAGGCTCCGGAAGGCCTCCAGGATGGCCGCCGCTGCTTCCTCGAACGCCACAGGGCGGCCCGCCGCTTCTTGAAGGGTGATGGTCCGGCGTCGAAGCCGCTCGGGATCCGGCCCGTTCTTGAGATAGCGCGCGATCGCCCCGGGATCTCCCGCCAGGGGAAGCGAGCCGTGCTGAAGGACCACCCCCTGGTGGCGCCACTGGGCACTTCCCATGATCTTCCGACCGTTGACCGTCAGCTCGTAATCCGTCGGCACCTCGAAACACACGAAGCCGCTGCCCCGGGCCACTGGATCCAGGCGGGGGGCCAGCGCCACATCGGAAACCCCCAGGGCGCGCAGGGCATGGGCGAAAGCTTCCGAGAATCGACGAAACGTCTCTAACACCCCGCCCATCGCCCGGAGATCCGTTTCCGGGAAGACAACGCTGTAGGTCAACTCGTTCGCGTGGAGGATGGCCCGTCCGCCCGTTGGCCGCCGAACCACCTCCACGCCCTCCGCCTGACAGCGTTGGAGATCCACTTCCGACACGGACTGGCGGCGTCCCAGGCTCAAGCAAGGCGGTTCCCAGCAGTAAAAGCGCACCGTGGGCGGGGCTTTGCCCTCGGCCACCGCCTCGACCATCGCCACATCGATGGCCATATGGGTCGCGCCATCAGCAGGCGGCGACCACAGAAGGCGCCAGCGTGGAAGGGAGGAGCTCATGGACGAGACAGGCGATCCCTCAGCCATTCGACGAGGACTTCCTCCAGCTCCTGACGGCACTCTTCGAGGGTCTGCCCAACCGCATAGACCTCGGGGTAGACCTCGATCTCGCCATAGTAAGTGCCATCCTCCAACTGGCGATAACGGGCCTTCTCCATCGCGGCTTCCACAAGGGCGGAAAACATCTATCCACTCCCGGACAGCCAAGATTACCTCCTCCTATTGATTTTAACCCGTCCGTTAACCAGGTCGGTAGAGGCAAAAAATGGTTCGCCCTCATCACCCGTCTCCCCATGGGGGAAAATGATGGCAAACGAAACGTAGGGGCGAAACATTTTTCGTCCCTACCATCGACGCCGCGCGGGACTTCTAAAACCATCGACTCGGTGGTGCGTGGCCTCAAAATCGGCGTCACCAAATAGTTTCGGCAAAACACCTCCATCTACCCAGTCTGGCAACGCAACCCCTATGAACACACTATCCGCACTGAGCGAGTCCGAAACGCTATCCGTCGTTATATCGCCGACCTTTCTCCCCCCTCCCCACGGCCCCGAGGGCCGGGGGGAGGGGGGAGCAAAAAAAATCTTTCGGGGGCGGGGAGGGGGGCAGAGGCCCCCCCAACGCCCCCCCACAACCCCCAAAAAAAAAAAAAACAAAAAAAAAAAAACGGGTGGGTAAAACAAACCACAGGGGATGTTTCCCCCAAAA
>NZ_JANWXB010000205.1 GCF_025055495.1 Thermoflexus sp.
GCGAATCGAAAGCGTGATCTGTCATGAAGACCCTATCCCCAAATGAATTGCTCTTCGGTTATGAAGGGCCCCATGGAGAAGGCTGGACCTCATCCCCTTTTTCCTCTCCCCACCGCTCGAAGGACGGCAGGGAGAGGGAGAAGAACATTCGAGTCGCTGTCGAGGATCGCTAAAGTTGCACCAGAGCAATCCCAGATCACCATCTGGAGGGGCCTGGATGTCTCGTGTGGCCGAACGGGTGCATCACTTCACGGAATCCGTGATCCGGGAGATGACCCGGTGGGCGCATCAATATGGGGCCATCAATCTGGCCCAGGGGTTCCCGGATTTCCCAGCCCCCGAAGCCCTGAAAGAGGCGGCCGCCCGGGCGATCCTGGAGGACTATAACCAATATGCGATTACCTGGGGGAGCCCCCGACTGCGGGCCGCGATCGCTGAGAAGTATCGCCGTTTTTATGGGATGGAGCTCGATCCGGAGCGCCATATCACGGTGTGTTGTGGGGCCACCGAATGCATGATCGCGACCCTGCTGGCCCTGCTGAACCCCGGGGACGAGGTGATCATCTTCGAGCCTTTCTATGAGAACTACGGCCCCGACACCTGGATCAGCGGGGCGAAGCCCGTTTATGTCCCCCTGCGCCCGCCGTCGTGGACCTTCAATCCGGATGAGCTGCGCCGCGCCTTTTCCAACCGAACCCGAGCGATCATTCTCAACACGCCCCACAATCCGACGGGCCATGTGTTCTCCGAAGAAGAGCTCCGCTGGATCGCCGAGCTATGCCAGCGTTACGATGCGTATGCCATTACGGATGAGATCTATGAGCACATTGTTTACGATGGACATCGCCATATCCCCATCGCCACGTTGCCCGGGATGTGGGAGCGAACAGTCACCATCAGCGGGATGTCGAAGTCTTACGCGGTGACCGGATGGCGCGTTGCGTGGTGTCTCGCTCCGGAGGATCTCACCGATGCGATCCGCAAAGTTCACGACTTCCTCACCGTGGGCGCCCCCGCCCCGCTCCAGGAGGCCAGCGCTGTGGCGCTCCAGTTCCCGATGGCTTACTATGAGCAGCTGCGGGCGGATTACGATCAACGCCGGCATCTGCTGGTGGAGGCGCTGGAGGAGCTGGGGTTCGAGGCGTGGTGGCCCCAGGGAGCGTATTATGTGATGACGGATTTCCGGGCCTTCGGGACGGACGATGACACCGCCTTCGCGATGCGCTTGGTCCGGGAGATCGGAGTGGCAGTGGTGCCTGGCTCCAGCTTCTATGCCCATCCGGACCGCGGGCGCACACAGGTTCGGTTCGCTTTCTGCAAACGGGAGGAGACCCTCCGCGAGGCGGTGGCCCGCCTCCGGCGGTTGAGGGCATAGAATGAAGGGGCGCACGGCAAGGCCGTCCGCCAAAATCCCTCCAATCCAAAGGCGGACAAAGCATTAGCGCATACTTGGTGACAAGCGGGGGGTTGGGGTAGTGGGGCGGGCGGCACAGCCCGGCGCCCCACAAACCAAAACCAAACCAGAAAACCCACAACCAATGTGCTCAACCCAAAGCGGCCCCCACCGCCCCGCGGGGCGCCAGCAGATACACCCGGGGAACCGGAGCCAGGGGGGA
>NZ_JANWXB010000217.1 GCF_025055495.1 Thermoflexus sp.
GGGGCCAGGGGTGGGGGGCACAAACCGGTTCCCCACCAACCGATACCCCTCGCCCTCCAACTCCTCCCGCGTCCGGAAGAGGTGGGAGTCGTTAGACATATGGAACATCGCCAGGAACCGCACACCCCAGGGGTTCTCTCCCGTCCGCTCGTTCACCAGCACGGGCACCCGGCGGTAAATGGCCCTCGTCAGTTCCGCGTCCTGGCGGGTGCGGAAGATCGGGCAGGTGCGGGTGTTGGGGTTGAGGAGCGACAGGTCCTCCCGTTCCAGGGCAAGGCGGCGCCGCTCGTCCCCCAACTGCTCCGTGCGGGTCAGGAAGAAGGCGAACTCGCTCCGATCCACCGGCTTCCCGCTTAAGGTGAGCAGGGAGAATTTGTAACTGCGGTGAACGCCGGGGAAGAGTCCTTCCCGGTTCTCAAAATCGTACAGGCTGACCAGGCGGCCGGAGTCCACCAGGTGGCGGAAGAAATGCTGGTTGGTGGCGTCGGTGGCGATGCCGGTGGGGACGACGACGCCGGCCCGCCCGTCAGGGCGGACCAGGTGGGTGAAGAGTTCGCTGAAGACGGCGTAGGTGTTGATGTCGCCCCGGGCGGTGAGGGGAAAGCGGCCGCTGGCGCGCAGGTAGCGGCTCAGGGCGTCGGCGTCGTGGAGGGCCTGCCGATATTCCTCCCAGAGGGCCGGGTTCTCCTCCTGGAGGCGGCGGATGAGGGCCTCCCGGACGGCCTTGTTGGGCGCGCGGGCGACCTGGGGATCGCGGGTGGCGAAGAACTCCTCCTGCTGGAGTTTGATGCGCTCCCAGGGCGGGTTGCAGAGGACGACGTCAAAGCCGGCCCGCGTTTCCCTTGCTGGTTCTCCCCTTTGGGGGAAGACCTCCGGGAACTCCAGGGGCCAGTGGAAAAAGCGGTGGCGGAGGGCCAGGTCCCACGCCCGCCCCACAATCCGCCCGTCCACTGCCTCCGATTCCAGGTAGCGGCGAAGGGTGTCGGTGGTGATGTGCAGGCCCTCCTCCTCGCTCCCGGCCGCTTCGCTGTCGCTCCGAGGATGGGGTTGAGCGGTGAAGGGCTGGAAAAAGGCCGCCGTCCAGAGGTGGCAGGCAGTGCTGGCTTTCCACCAGTCGCTCCCCACGGCGCGGGAGCGCTCAAAGGCCTCCCGCTTGCGCCGGACCTGCTCCGGCATGTCGTCGGGGAGGGTCTCCAGAAGGCGGACCACCTCCGGCGGGACGGGGGCGGCCGGAGCGGAGAGCCCCCGTTGCCCGGCCCGCTCCTGCCGGTTTCGTCTCTGGAGGGCGCGGGCCAGAGCCTTATCGTCCCCCGAGACGGGCTCAAAGGCTCCGTCCGGGATTCCCTCCTGGAGGACGGAGAGGTCCAGGACGCCCACCAGCGAGTCGCCGCAGCGGATGCGGTGGTCCAGGAAGGTCAGGGGCTTGCCCCGCGCGTGCCCCTCAATCCAGAGGGCCACTTTGCAGAGATCCACGGCCAGGGGGTTCTTGTCCACCCCGTAGAGGCAGTGGGTGATGACATCCCGGACGGCCAGCCGGATCTCCTCCGGACCTGGCTCCTCCTCGCCGGTGCGGATGCGCGCCAGTTCCTGGCCCAGGCGGCGGGCGGCGGCCAGGAGGAAGTGGCCGGACCCGCAGGCTGGGTCGCAGACCTTCAGGGAGAGGATCGCCCGCTCTTTCTCGGCCCGTGTCCGGGCGGCGCGCAGCCGCTCCTGCAGGACCGGCTCTAGGGCGCTGCGGATCAGTTCCTGGACCAGTTCCGGTGGGGTGTAGTAGGAGCCGGTGGACTTGCGCTCCGTCCCATACCCCAGTTCAAAGCGGGGATGGCCGTCCTCTAGGACGAAGAGGGGCTGGAAGTCCAGCAGGCTCTCGTAGACGCTGCCCAGTTCCTCCACGTCCAGCGCGGCGTAGTTGACCCGTCGCCAGGGGGTGCGGTCATTCTCCCGATACATCGAGAGGTGCCAGACGGCCCGCAGGAGGTCCCGGTTGGCGAGGGCCAGGTCGTTCAGGAGCGACGTCCCCTGGGGGTCAAAGAGATCGCCGTTCAGAGGCGGGACGTCCATCAGCCGGGCCAGATCCTCGTCCTGGAAGAGACGGAAGGTGACCTGGAGCCCGGCCCAGAGGTCGGCCTGGTCGTTGTAGGCGGCCCGTTCCTCGGCCAGGTCCCGCAGTCGGGCGATACTGTAGTAGCGGCGGTAGACGTCGCTCCCGGTGAGGAGGTTGCGCTCCTCCGCCACCATCAGGAACAGGAGCCGGTAGATGAGGCGCAGCAGTTGTCCGTAGAAGGTGACGGGGCTCACCTCCCCTGCGCGCACCCGCTCCCGGAAGGGGGCGTTCTGGGGGTGGGCGAGGAAGCCGTTGCCCAGAGTCCGCAGCGCCTCCTCCACGCCGCCCCGCAGCCGATCCCGAACCCGTCCGCCCTGCTCCAGGGTGAGGCGGTAGTAGCGCTCCAGCCAGCAGGCGTCGGCGGTCTCGGGGGAGGCGGGGAGGCGGGAGCGGTGGAGGAGGCGGAAGAGGAGGGCGAAGTCGGCGAAGTGCTCGCCAGAGAACATCGCCTCCAGGTCAAACTCCACATAGGCGGGACGGTGAAGCCGTAAGGAATCCCGCAGGACGCGGAGGGTGCGCCCGTTAGAGACGATGCCCCAGAGGTGCTCGCTGCGGTTGAGATACTCCTGCATCAGGGAGTGGGGAGCCATACGGCCTGCGCCGCCCTCCGGTCGCCGGTCCAGGGGCTGGCGGTAGCCGACGAGGTGGACAGGGAGGCCCTCGCCGCGTTCCCCGGCTTCGGAGGAGGTCGGCGGGAGAGCGCGGTGGGAAATGGGGTAGGATTTCCCGTCGGCTTCGGCCGCGCGAGGAGTGTAGGTGAGGCTGTAGCCCAGGAGGGAAAGGAGAGGGACGAGCCAGCCATCGCGGGTGACGGAGGTGGCCGGGTCGTCTTCGGGGAGCCGTTCCAGCCGATGACGGAAGGCCTGCCAGTAGGAGCGGGCCTCGCTCCAGGCGGCGGCGATCTCATCGGTGAGGTGGCGGCTCGGGGGCAGGCCGAAGTCGGTGGGCTTCTGGCCGGGCGCGGTCCCGGCGGCGATTTCCTCGATCAGGTCGGCTCCGAGCAGGCCGCCTTCCAGGGTGAGGGTGGGGAAGCGCTTCATCGGGCCACCCCCTTGGGAATGGGCATCAGGACGAGCACCCCCAGCAGGTCTGGGGGCCAGTGCGGCCGGACCTGCGGGACGGGGAGGTTCGGGTCGGCGGCGGCGCGCACCCGACGGTGGGCCTCCTCCAGCCGGGCTGCGCGCTTTTCCACGAAGGGGCGGAGGGGGGCCTGGAGGTCGTTCCAGGCCGCCAGGACCTCCTCCAGCGCCTCGCGCCGCTCCTGCGGGGAGACGGGCGCTTCGGGCTTGAGGTTCTGGAGAAGGGCCAGGGGCTCGTCGCCCTCCAGGACCTCCACGGGGCTCGGCGGAAGGCCGCGCAGGCCGACGACGCGGACCTCTTCGGCCAGGAGGGTCCTCACCCCTCCCCCGCCGCCTTCGGCGGCACCCCTTCCGGACTCCAGCAGAAAGCGCAGGCGCAGGAGCAGGAGGACCGTCCGGCGGGGGACGGCGGAGGTGCGGACGACGCCGGTGCGGGGCGCAGGGGCGTCGGGGCTTCCCGCCAGCGCGGCCTCCAGGAAGTAGCGGGCCAGCGCCTCCACGAAGGGGTGGTGGCGGCCCAGGACGGTCGGGGGCTGGTCCGTCCGCCGCCAGTGGGGGATCATCTCAAAGCAGACCCGCCACTCTCCGCTGACGGCGACGTCGGGCGGGAGCGCGGCCTGGATCATTTCCGGGAGGGTCTTCAGGTTGCGCAGCCACCAGACTCCCTCCCGCTCCGGCTCCACCACAGCGCCCAGCCGCTGGCAACCGTTGAGGACGAAGCGCTGGACGGCCTTCGGGTCCCCCAGGACGGCGTCGGTCTCCTCCAGTTCCCGGGCCACCTCTTCGGGCCGCAGGTCGTGCTGGGCGAAGCGGGTGCGGCTTTCCCGCTCCCGCTGGGCGTCTGCCTCCCAGCGGCGGTGCAGGTCGGCGACTTCGGCGGGCATCATGGGGAGGACCAACTGGCGGCTGGCAGTGGGAACGTGGAAGAAGAGGGCGTTCAGGACCGCCTCCATAACGGTCTCGCTATCCACCGGGACGGGGACGGCGACGCCCAGGGTGCGGCGGATTTCCTGAGCCTTGCGCAACAGCACGTCCAGGACGGCGCCGTCCACGGGGTTATCCCGTCCGTAGAGGAGAACAGCCTTCACGCGGGGCGCGGGCTGGCCGAAGCGGTCCACCCGTCCCTCCCGCTGTTCCAGCCGGTTGGGGTTCCAGGGGAGGTCGTAGTGGACGACGGCGGTGAAGTGCTCCTGGAGGTTGATGCCCTCGCTGAGGCAGTCGGTGGCCACCAGGACGCGAAGGGGGAAGCGGGTCAATTCGGCCACCCGTTCCCGCCGTTCGTCCTCGGAGAGCGCGCCGGTGACGGAGATAACCCGCACCTGGCTTCCGATGCCAGGAAGGAGGACGGGGAGACGGCGGCGCAGTTCCTCCGCCACGTAGTCGCTGGTGGCGATGTAGCGGCACCAGATAATCGGCGCGTATCCCTCCCCGAGCAGTCCAGCGACAATTTGAGCGCAGCGGACGATCTTGCGGTCGTCGTCGGTGCCCCGCAGGCTGGCGGCCAGGCGGGCGAACTCCCGCAGCCGCCGCCGATCGCTCTCTCCGACTTCCCGCTCTCCCTCTTCCACGATGTGGGCGGGGGCGACGTCCACCGTCTCCCGCTCGGAGGACTCGTAGATGTAGGGGGCGTAGGCCTCGTCGGAGGCCTCCTCGTCCAGCGCCAGCCCTTCCTCACCGTATATTCGTTTCTCCAGCGCGGCCTGGGCGGCGGCGGGGCTGGACATCACACAGCGCAACAGGGCCAGCGCGGACCAGTAGCGGATACGCCGCTTCCAGCCGGTGAGGGTCGTACCAGTGCGGACCAGTTCCCGGCTGAAGGCGTAGACCTGCTCAAAGAGGCGGGCGTAGGCGGGGGAGAGATCGTAGGTCTCCTCCACGGACTCCCGCTCCGGGAAGGGGGTCTCGGTGCCCAGCCACCGGACGACGTCGGCCCGGCGGCGCTGGACCAGGTGGCGAGCCAGTTCCCGGGTCTGTTGTTCGTTCAGGCCGTGAAGGTCCAGCGTGGCGAAGTCGGGCCGCAGGAGGGCCAGGAGGGAGCGGAAGGACTCCTCCACGCCGCTGTGGGGGGTGGCGGTGAGCAGGAGGAGATGACGGCGGGGATCCTGGGCCAGGTCTCGCAAGAGTTGGTGGCGCTGCTGCTGGGCGGTCCGCTGGCCGGCGGGCTGGGCGGCGCCGTGGGCCTCGTCCACAATGACGAACTCCGGGCAGTGCTGGAGGAAGTTGGCCCGGTGGCGGTCGGACTTGGCGTAGTCAATGCTGACGACGATGTGGGGGTAGTGGCCGAAGATGCTCTCGCCCGGCGGGGTCTTCCGCTCCAGCGGCCCGACGGTGCCGGACCGGATGACGACGGCGGGGAGGTGGAACTTCTCTTCCAGTTCGCGGGCCCACTGGTCGCAGAGGTACGGGGGGCAGAGGACAGCAATGCGGCGGATTTCGCCCCGGGCCAGTAGTTCGCGGGCGATCAGCAGCGCCTCAATCGTCTTTCCCACGCCCACGTCGTCGGCGATGAGCATACGGACGGGGCTCATGCGGAGGGCCATCAGGAGGGGGACGAACTGGTAGGGGCGGGGGCGGACGGAGATGCGGCCCAGGGAGCGAAACGGGCCAGCGCCATCGCGGAGCGTGAGGCGAGCGGCGTTCCAGAGAAGTTCGGCGGCGACGGCATCAGCGGTGCCGTCAGGGGTGGGGAGGGGGAAGGCGGCGGGCTCCACCTGCTCCACCCCCCGCTGGATCAGGGGGAGATAGATCCCGCAGAGTTCCGCCTCGCCCCCGGCGAGAGGGCGCAGGAGAAGGACATCCGGCTGAGGGGAAGGGAGCAGCACCCACTCCCGACCTCTTGCCCGGACGATGGAGCCGACAGCAGGGGGTAAGATCATTGCACCTCCGGGACTGGGGAATCGCTCATGTGCTCATTCTTTGTCAACCCGTGCGGTGAACTCTATACCTCAAGGGCGTGCCGAAGGGTGCAGAGAGAGCGCCACTTTGCTGAGAGGGAATCGCCTGTATCCATATTACATTACCTTTTCGGTCACCGAAAAGCTCCAGCCCGTAGCGAGCGCCTCCTCTTCCTGACGCATCGATGGATAGAGGGGATGCCTCACCGGGTTGACCCTGTATTCACGGCCGGTATTGGAATCCGGTATATACTGATTTTGTTTCCTGCTCAAGCAAGCAGATCATCGCTATGAGAGGAGACCGCGGATGGAGCGCATCGGGTTCATCGGCTTAGGGGTGATGGGGAAACCCATGGCCCGCAACCTGATGAGGGCGGGGTATCCGCTGGTGGTTTACAACCGCAGTCGGCCGCCGATGGAGGAGCTGGCCGCGGAGGGGGCGGAAACCGCGAACTCCCCTCGGGAAGTAGCCGAGCGGAGCACCGTGGTCATCACCATGCTCCCCGACACCCCCGACGTCGAACAGGTCCTGGCCGGGCCGGACGGCGTCTTCGCCGGCGGGCGGCCCGGGTTGATCGTGATCGACATGAGCACCATCGATCCCGTCACCGCGCAGCGCCTCGCCGCCCAGGCGGCGGAGCGAGGGATCACCATGTTGGACGCCCCTGTGTCGGGTGGGGAGATCGGCGCGATCCAGGGGACGCTTTCGATCATGGTGGGCGGGGACGCGGCGGCCTTCGAGCGCTGTCTCCCGATCTTCCAGGCGATGGGCCGGAACATCGTCCATATGGGGGGGCCGGGGGCTGGCCAGGTGACCAAGGCGGCCAACCAGGTAGTGGTAGCCCTCACCATCGCCGCCGTCAGCGAGGCGCTGGCCCTGGCGGCCAAAGCGGGGGTGGACCCGGCGAAAGTGCGGGCGGCGTTGCTGGGCGGCTTCGCCAGCAGCCGGGTCCTGGAGGTGCACGGCCAGCGCATCCTGGAGCGGAACTTCCGCCCGGGGTTCCGGATCCGTCTGCACCACAAGGATCTTCGGATCGCCCTGGGGCTGGGCCGGGCGGTCGGGGCCAGCCTCCCGCTCACCGCCCTGATCCACGAGTGGCTGGGCGCGCTGGTGGCCCGGGGGCAGGGGGAGCTGGATCACTCGGCCCTGGTGACGCTGTTTGAAGAGTGGGCTCAAACGGAGGTGCGTCCGTCGTAACCGGACTCTGGACGAGCGGGCGGCGGGGCAAGCTCTCCCTCATCCCCGCTCCCCACAGCCCTCATGGCCGCGAGGAGGGAGCAAAACATCGGGGTGACGGGACCGGCGGCGGGGCTCCCAGCCCGTCACCCCGAACCTGAACCTGGGGAAGAAGCGCGAGGTCTGGCGGGATGCCGAAGGCGGCCCGCCAGACCCCCAATTCATAGGGAAAGATCGATGGTTCGCGCGAGCGGCGTCGAATTCAGCGCCTGCGTTTGCAACAGATGAAGCACACTACCGCTCGCTGGAAGCGCGCCGCACGATCTTCACCCGGCCCGCCAGGGGGCGTTCCTCGCCCGGCCTGCCTTTGTCTTTAGGCGCCGCCTTCCCCGAAAGCAGGCGATCTCGCTGCTGGGCCTCCTCCACCGAGAGCCCTTCCAGGACCGCCTGACGGGAGAGACGGATCTTGCCGTCCTCATCGATGTGGGTGACCATCACCAGGATCTGATCCCCCACCCGCACCACATCCTCGATGCGGTTCACCTTCTGATCGGCGATCTGGGAGATATGGACCATCCCCACTTCGCCGGGCAGGATCTCCACGAAGGCCCCGAAGTCGGTGATGCGGATGACCTTCCCGAGGTAGATCTTGCCCACCTGGGGCTCCTCGGCGTAGGCCTCGATCTTCAGCCGGGCGCTTTCGGCGTCCGCCAGGCTGGTGGCCGCGATGCGGACCGTCCCGTCTTCCTCGATATCGATCTGGGTGTGGGTTTCCTCCTGGATCTTGCGGATGGTCTTGCCGCCGGGGCCGATCAGGGCGCCGATCTTCTCCGTTGGGATGTGGACGGTGAAGATCCGCGGGGCGTGCGGCTTGAGCTCCGGCCGCGGCGCGGGCAGGACTTCCAGCATCTTCTCGAGGATGAAGAGGCGGGCCTCCCGGGCCTGGTGCAGCGCCTCAGCCAGCACGGAGTAGGGCAGCCCCTTGATCTTCACATCCATCTGCAGGGCGGTGATCCCGTCGGCCGTGCCGGCCACCTTGAAGTCCATATCGCCTAAATGATCCTCCATCCCCTGGATGTCGGTGAGGATCACGTATTTCCGCCAGGCCTCATCGGAGGTCACCAGGCCCATCGCCACGCCGGACACCGGCTTGCGGATCGGCACGCCGGCGTCCATCAGGGCCAGGGTGGAGCCGCACACGCTGGCCATGGAGGTGGAGCCGTTCGAGGAGAGGACCTCGCTGACCACCCGGATGGTGTAGGGGAACTCCTCCTCGGGCGGGATCACCGGGAGCAGCGCCCGTTCGGCCAGGGCCCCGTGGCCGATCTCCCGGCGCGAGGCGCCCCGCAACACCCGCACCTCGCCGGTGGAGAACGGCGGGAAGTTGTAGTGATGGATGTAGCGCTTGGTCTCCTCGGGGGCGAGGGTGTCCAGCTCCTGCTGTTCGGACAGGGTGGCCAGCGTGGCCACCGAGAGCACCTGGGTATCGCCCCGGGTGAAGATCGCGGAGCCGTGGGCGCGAGGCGACACATCCACTTCGCACCAGATGGGCCGGATATCCTTCGGGCGCCGCCCGTCCGGCCGACGGCCCTCCTCCAGGATGCGGCGACGGACCTCCTCCCGCAGCGCCTCGTGGAAGCTTTCCTTCACCTGGGCCTGCTCATACTCGGCAAGGGCCTGGAGGACCTCCTCCTCCAGCTCGTCCAGCGCCTCGTTCCGCCGGTCCTTATCGAAGTAAGTATCCAGGATCTCGGCGATCTGGTGGTTCAGGCGAGCGCGGACCGCCTGGCGGACTTCCTCGGAGATGGTGAAGGGGCGGTAGGAGGCCTTCGGCTTGCCGATGGCCGCTCGCATCTCCTCCTGGAGGGCGATCAGCGGCTGCAGCGCCTCATGGCCCAGCCGGATCGCCTCCACCATCCGATCCTCCGGGATCTCGTTCGCCCCGGCCTCCACCATGATCACCGCATCCGCCGTTCCCGCGAGGCGCAGATCGAGCTGGCTGTGCTCCATCTGGCTGACGGTCGGGTTGATCACGAACTGCCCATCGATGTAGCCCACCCGGACCGCGCCGATGGGCCCGAACCATGGGATGTCCGAGATGGTCAAGGCGGCCGAGGCCGCGATGATGGAAGGGATGTCCAGATGATACTCCGGGTCAGCGGAGAGGCTGGTCAGGATGATCTGGACTTCGTTGCGGAGATCTTTCGGGAACAGCGGACGGAGGGGGCGATCCACCAGGCGGGCGGTCAGGATGGCGTTTTCGGAGGGCTTGCCTTCCCGGCGCTGGAAGCTGCCCGGGATCCGGCCCGCGGCGTAGAGCCGCTCTTCGAAATCCACGCTCAGGGGGAAGAAATCGATGCCCTCCCGCGGCTCCTTGGCCATCGTGGCCGTGGCCAGGATCATCGTGTCACCGATCCGAGCGATCACGGCCCCGTTGGCCTGCCAGGCGAAATAACCGGTTTCGATGACGATCTCCTGATCGCCGACAACGGTTTTAAAGACATGCCGTTCTCGCCTCACGTTTCGTCTCACTCCCTCTGGAGAGGATACAATGGGTAGGAGCCGGGAGACGGCCGAAGACCATCTCCCTGGCTCCTGAAGGCCCATGGGATCCACTTGAGCTTCTGGATGTGCTCCGTTGCCATCCGAACGATCCCGGGCAGGGGTTCGGGGCTTGCCCCTACCTGCCTCTCTCCCCTCGACACGAAGGGGTAAGGGAAGGAAGGCAGGGGGACCTCAAGTGGGCAACAGGGCCTTTTACTTGCGCAGCCCCAGCCGTTCCAGCACCAGGCGGTAACGCTGAGGATCCACCTGGGCGAGGTATTCTAACTGCCGCCGGCGTTTGCCGACCAGCTTGAGCAATCCCACCCGGGAGTGCTCATCGTGCTTATGCTGCTTGAGGTGCTCGGTCAGGCGATTGATCCGTTCGGTTAAAATGGCGATTTGCACCTCCGGCGAGCCCGTATCGGTCTCGTGGCGCCGGAACATCTCAATCAATTGCTGTTTCTCCTCCTTCGAAAGGCTCACTGCGCCTTCCTCCTTGTGAGGATCAAAGGGTTCAGGAAACCGATCTCCAGGTTTTATATTGTAGCAAGCCTGAATATATTTCGCAAACGATTTGGCTGTCTGATGGTCGTTGGGGCTCCTTCTGCGGCCCTAATCCCCGGGAGCACCCGGATTATGGAAGGGGACTATCCGGCTGGCATGATGGAATCAGCCTATGTAGAATTCCGTTCAGGATTGGCGCTGCTGCCATCTGAACGCTCCCTGTCCAGGATTCAGAACCCGCCTTCCGGCGCTTCGCGGCGGGGGGAGGAGGGTAAGATAAAGTCGGGGGGAACGGGCGGGCGGCTTCGCTGCCCGCCCCGTCACCCCAGCCTTCCCCCGCTGCTGGCTGGAGAAGCGGAGCAAGGGATGGGAGGGCCAAAGGCCGTCCCTCCGCCTGAAGGTGGGATTCCCCGCGCCTGCGGCAAACGGGCCGTGGACATAAAGAGGGGTCATCTGCGCGACGCCTGCGCCGGATAGATGGGAGGAATGGATCGCATGCCTCGCACGGGTTTCGCGGATCTGCCGCTCCATACTGGCCGGGCCCCCCGCTGGCTGTTCGCGCGGATGACGGCCCTGGCCCGCGAGATCGTCACGGCCTTAGTGGAGGAGTTCGGCACCGGGGAAGTGCTTCGCCGCCTCAGCGATCCCAACTGGTTCCAGGCCTTCGGGTGCCTGCTGGGTTACGACTGGCATTCCAGCGGGGTCACCACAGTCGTCTGCGGAGCCCTCAAGGAGGCTCTGAAAGACGCGGGCCGGGACCTGGGCCTCTTCGTGGCCGGAGGGAAGGGGAAGGCATCCCGCCGGACACCCGAGGAGATCGAGGCGGCTGCCCGGCATCTTCAGGTGGATCCCGCCCCCTTGATCCATGCCAGCCGCATGGCCGCGAAAGTGGACAACCACGCCCTGCAGGATGGGTATCAGATTTATCACCATGTTCTGGTGTTCGACCGGGCGGGTCGATGGGCGGTGATCCAGCAGGGGATGAATCCGAGCAACCGCTACGCGCGCCGCTATCACTGGTTGGGCGAGGCGCTGATGGATTTCGTCAACGAGCCCCATGCGGCCGTCTGCTGCGATGAACGGACGCGCCCCCTGAATATGGTGGCCGAGGAGGCGGAGGCCGCCCGTCAAGCGGTGGCGGAGCTCTCCCGTGAGCGGCCGTGGCGCCTGTTGCAGGAGCTCCAGCGCCTCCAGCGATTGCGTCTTCCCCCTCACCACGAGATCCTGATTCAGGACATCCACCCCGATCATCTGGCCTCGATCTTTGTGAAAACCTACGAGGCTCAGCCTTCCTCCTTCGCAGAACTTCTGGGCCTTCCTCAGGTCGGCGGCAAAACCATCCGCGCGCTGGCCCTTCTGGCGGAATTGCTCTATGGGACGCCGCTCTCCTTCCGGGATCCCGCGCGCTTTGCGTTCGCCCACGGCGGGAAGGATCATCACCCGTTCCCGGTGGATCGGGCGCTCTATGATCGTTCGATCCGCATGCTTCGTGAGGCGGTGGAACGGGCTCGCCTGGGCGATCGGGAGCGGCTGGAAGCCCTGCGGCGCCTCGCGGGGTGGCAGCGACGGTTATTCGGCCTCGCCGAAGATGCGCCGGAGGCCCACCTGGAGTAAACGCGGGGGATGAGCGAACAACCGGCTGCGCGGTTGCAATCTGAACGATCCCGGTGAAGGATTTGGGGCTTGCCCCTCCCCACGCTGCGAAGCGGTGGGAGGAGGGGGATAAGACCGATCGCCGCTTTGCAACAGGGCAGAACCAGTTGCTCGATTGGGGTGGCCCATGTCAAGCCCTCCGCATCCGATCTGGATCCCTCTGCTTGTTCTGCTTTATCAGAGTTTCGTTGTGGTCGCGAACATCGGATTCAAGCGGTCCGCGGAGAGCGCAACCGCCCTGGCCTTTCTGGCATGGCAGATCCTCGGCAATCTCTCCGGGTTCCTCAGCGTGCTGACCTATACCGCGTTGCTCCGCTGGCTCCCGGTTCATATCGCGGTGAGCCTTACCATGGGATTGGGATTCGCCAGCGTCCAGGTCTTCACCGCCTGGCTGATCTTCCGTGAGCCGATTGGGATCTGGAAATGGATCGGAACCGCGCTGGTGGTGCTGGGCGTTACCCTGATCGCAAGGGGACGCTAAACCATGCAGCCCATCATCCAGGCGTTCGTTCACCAGCTGGACCCAGTGCTCCGGAGGGTTCATCGGGTCTGGGAGTTTACAGAGGACCCTCAATGTGTGCTCCGGGTGGCCCTGAGCTTCTCCAACCAGGATCTTCAGCTCTCCGATGGGACACAGATCCGGCGAGGGGATCGGATCGTGGAATTGCATCTGTGGAACGAACGGATTCCGAGAATGCCTCCGGAGGGGCCGGATCTGGCCTGGAGCCTCCAGTTTTATCGACGTCTGTTGGCCTCGCTCCGGCTGGTCGCCCGGTGGATGGAACACCATCCCGAAGCCGGGCAGGCCCGGGCGTTACGGGGCGAAACCTCGATGGTGGATCCCGCGCGAGGATTGATCCA
>NZ_JANWXB010000245.1 GCF_025055495.1 Thermoflexus sp.
CCCCCCCTCCAAAAACACCACATCTCCACAAAAGCTCCCCCCCCCGGGGTGTGGGGGGGGGGGTGTTGGTGTGTGGGTTGGTGCCCGCGGGGCTCTCTGGCCTGGGGGGGGGGGGGGGGGCCCCCGCCCCCCCCCCCCCCCCCGCCCCAAACCCCCAGGAGAGCTCGGAAGCTACCCATGGCGTAACGGGTCAACACAGCGAGGAAACACCACCAGATGGGCCCTCAATCCCCCTCCGAGGTCCAGCGCATCGCAATCACCACCCGCCGTTCTTCCCCTTCGCCAATGCTGTAAGTCGTCACTTTCGGATGATCCTTCAAGGTCATATGGATCACCCGTCGCTCGGCCGCCGGCATCGGCTCCAGCTCCACCGGGCGGCCGGTGGCCATCACCTGTTCCGCTTTCTTGAGGGCCAGGCGCCGCAGCGCCTCCGCCCGTTTGGCCCGATAGCCGTTGATATCCACCACCAGGGGGATGAAGGTGCCCAGGCGTCGGGCGACGATCGCCCGCGCCAGGGTCTGGAAGGCATATAGGGCGCGACCATGACGGCCGATCAGGCGGCCCGCGGTGGGACCCTCGATCCGCACCGTCCAGATGGAATAGTTCCCCCGCTCCTCCGGCCCCTCGACCGTCTCCTGGGCGATGGAAAGGGTGGCCTGGATCCCCAGGGAAGTCAGCAGGCCGCTGACGGCCTGCGCTACCGCTTCCTCGATCTGCTCCGGCGCCAGGCCTGAAGCCGATGGCGCAACAAGCTCCCGCACCACGAGGCGAACCCGCGCTTCCCGAGCGCCGATGCCCAGAAAGCCCGGGCTGCCCGGATCCAGCACCTCGATCTCCACGGCCTCCCGGGGAACGCCCAGCTGAGCCAGGCCCGCCTGGATCGCTGCTTCGATTGTGGATCCGCTTACCACCAGTTCCATATCCACCTCGCCAGGAGGATTCCCATGATCACAGGTCCTGGAGGCCTCGTCACCCTGGAGAAGGGTTTTGAAGGCGAATCGGCCGCCCTTGGCCGACCGCCCCGCCCCAAACCTCGCAGGCTCATGTCCAGCCTTCGCGCAGGCCAGAGAACGAACCGCCCGGTAGCAGGAAGGGATCCTACCTCCCTAAGCCCCTGCCCGCCACCGGGCCCCGCCAGCGGCATGCAGGCCGAACATGAGCCGACCCCGTTCACCGGGCCCCCCGCGCTTTCCGGCGCGGTCGAGCGGGCTCCGCCGAAGAGGAGGAGCCGGAGGATGAGGAGGGGGTAGCCGCCGGCGTCCTTCCGCTTCGCGCGAAGCGACGAGCCAGGAATCCCTTCCAATCCCACGTGACCAGAGCGAACTGAATCACCGAGATCAGGTTCGTGACGATAAAGTAAATGCTCAATCCCACCGCCAGGTTGTAGCTAATCCATCCGAAGAAGAGCGGCATATACAGGTTCATCAGCTGGGTGGTCATGCGGGTCTGGGGATCCGTGCTCGGAGGCGTCATGACCTTCTGAGACCACCAGGTGGTGACGATCACCAACAGGGTCATAATCGGCAGAGGAATCAGAATCCCTCCGACCGGGATGAAAATCCGTTCCGGCCGCCCCAGATCCCAGAACAGGAACTGGCTCTGGATCGGGAGCAACGTGGCCAGGGCTGGGAATCCATTGAAGCGATAGAGCAGTTTGGCCAGATCAATAACCGCGATGGGGTTGAGGGCTAAGACGTGAATGATGGCCTGGTAAACAGCGATCAGGATAGGGAACTGGATCAGAAGGGGAAGGCATCCCCCCAGAGGGTTGACCCCCGCCTCTTTATAAAGCTTCATTTGTTCCTGAGCCAGCTTCTCCCGATCTTTGGCGTATTTCTTCTGGAGCTCCTGGAGACGGGGCTGCAGCTCCTGCATCTTCTTCGCTGCCCGTTGCTGCTGGGCCATCAAGGGATAGAGCAGCAACCGGATCAGCACCGTCAGGGCTACGATCGCTAACACGAAATTCCGGCCCAGGACGGCATAGAGCACCAGGAGGAGGTTCACCAGCGGTTGAAAGAACAACAGGTTCGTCACCAGCGTAATGGGATTCATCCGGCCTCCTTACCGAATTCGCAGTTGGCTCTCTCCAGAAAACCCGCCCGATCGGACCGATCTCAGGGTTCTCGGCTCCTGTCCAGCGGATGGATCGAACATCCCACGCGATTCTATGGGGTTCGCGCCGCAGGCCATGGAAGGTGGCCGAGGCTACCTCTGGCGGCCCCAGCGCCCCCAGGGCTTCAGGATATGACAGGTTTAGCGCCCCAACTTCCAGGCCTCTGTCAGATCTGGATGGAACGCCACCAGGCGGAACGGCCCCCCTGTGGGCGCGACCACGATCCGATCAGCGACCACAACGGGGGCGGTGAGGAGACGCCCTGGGGCCAGGTTGACCGATTTGATCTTCGCCCCATCCTCCAGATTCACCAAGTGGATCCATCCTGCCTCATCGGCGATGTAGACCCGGTTCTCCACGACAAGGGGCCGGGCGCGAACGGGCCCATTCGCCTGAAACGGCCGGGGCCAGAGAGGCCGCCCCTGGCGATCCAGGGCGAGAACCTGTCCGCTCATATCGCCCACAATCAGCCGGTCCCCTGCCACCGCCGGCCCATCCCAGACCCAATGCCCTGCCCGGAAACGCCACCGCTCCTGGCCGGTGGCCAGGTCCACTGCATAGAGATGATCATCAAAAGCTCCCACATATAGCGTATCCCCATCCAGCGTCAACGCACCCGCGATCGCCCCGCGGGTCTGAAACGGAGCAGGCCAGCGCAACGCGCCGCTCTCCACATCCAGGGCCAGCAGGCGATGGTCCATGGTCCCCACGATCAACGTGGTTCCCGAGAGGACCGGGGTGGCCCAGATCCGGGCGGCGCCCCGCCCGGCTTCCGGGAGACGGGTTTGCCAGAGGACCCGACCGCTCGCTCCCTCCAGGGCGAGCACCCATCCATCCCCGGTCCCGACGAAGACCCGCCTTCCATCCGAGATCAGACCAGCAAAAATCGGACCCAGGGGGCGTTGATCCGATGGTGGATACACCCATCGAAGCATCCCATTCCCCCGTTCCAGCCCACAAAGACGGCTTTCCCCAGTCCCCGGGTCCTCCGCGGCAATGACCACCCATCCCTCCAGCACGGCAGGAGCCGCATGGTAAGATCCTGGGCAGGCCCCCGCGTTCCCATCTTTCGGAGGGAAACGCCACAGCTCCTGACCGGAGCGAGCATCTACCGCCAGCACATGAGCCAGATCCGCCACATAAAGGATATCCTCTGCCACCTGTATCCCGGGCCAGCTGGATCCTGCGCCGCTGCATCCAGCGAGCAGAAGCGCGAGCAGGATCCCCATCCATGCCGCATTTTTCCACGATATCGCTGCGGGTTTCAACGATCCATCCTCCGTTGCCGGATAATGATTTTGACCTCTGGAAGTTTGCGGGGTGATGAAAGGCTACGCCTCCCCATCGCATCACCCGATCGGGCCGCGGAGCTCCTCAGAAAATCCTGGAGAGCCCTGACAGATCTCTGACGCCCCAGGCGAACAGGTTGAATCTCTTCAGGGCACCGGATCATACCCGCCGGGATGAAAGGGATGGCAACGCGCGATGCGCCGGGCTCCCAGCCATCCGCCCCGGATCAACCCGTAACGGGCGATCGCCTCGTAGGTGTATTGAGAACAGCTCGGGTAGAAACGACAGGTAGGAGGCAACAGAGGAGAGATCAGCCGCTGATACAGGCGGATGAGCCCCATAGCCACCCAGGCGGGAAAACGTGCCCACTTCCATTTCGAAAGCCCCATCGCAATCCCTTCCTTAAATATGCGAATCCTTCCCGGGACAGAGATCCCAGCGAGTGGTCTTCCACAGCCCATCCGGGTCAGAAATCCCCTCCTCTCCCCCTCTGCCGGATTGCAATCGGCGCGATCCTTGCCAGGGACTCACGGCTTGCCCCTCCCCCCCCGTGGCGAAGCCGGCGTGAGGAGAGAGTTAGGCCATTAGAGGGGCAGGGCGGGCAGCGAAGCTGCTCGCCCTGCCGTCCCCCAATCCCAGGCTTGCAATGGAGAGAGAGCCGGAACGACGGGACGCGCGCCAAACCCGAGATGGATGCGGCCCGAAGTCGTCGAAAGGGGTTACGGCACCCCCTCCCGCAACAATCCCAACCGGGCCAACGCCTCCAGCAGCGCGGCTTCCGCATCCTGTCGTTTGCGCCCGATCAGGCCCGGCCGGGCGATGAGGACCAGATCCCAGCCCGGCTGGATCTCATGGAGGTGCAGACGGGCGGCCTCCCGGAGCAGGCGCTTGGCTCGATTCCGCCGAACGGCCTTGCCGATCGCGCGGCGCCCGGCGATCACCGCCACCCGGGTGATCTCCAGATCGTTTGGGGCCGCTTTCAATTTCAGAAGCGCATTGGACCAGGAGCGCCCTTCTTGCAGAACCCGTTCAATCGCCTTTCGATGGCGCAATCGAACCAGCGAAGCCACAGCCCGGGAAAACCTCAATCTTTACGGCCAGAGGGACCCCGATACTTCCCCTTCCAGTTGATCCGTTTGGCGCCCTCATATCGCGGCGTCAACCGCCAGCGGCCCTTCAACCGTCGCGCCTTCAGCACGCGCCGCCCGCCTTTGGTGCGCATGCGGGCCAGGAAGCCGTGCACTTTCAACCGCTTGCGTCGCTTGGGCTGGTAAGTCCGCTTGGGCATCCTGGATGAACCTCCTCCCTGAAGCTGCGCAATGGGTAATTATAACACAACGCAGTTTATACCATGTGCAACGGAAGCGGTGAATCCGATGGAGAGGCCTTCTCAAAAGGAACGGGTAGAGCCCCTCCCCCTTTCTCTCCCCTCCCCGAGGCCCAAAGGGCGTCGAGGAGGGGAGAGAAAATATCTCTTGGGGCTGGGACGCCGCTGAAGGCGGCGTCCCAGCCCCAAAATCCTCAGGAGGACTCCGAAGTTGCGCATGGTGTTATTCATTTTCTGCGCCGCGAAGCGGCGTGAGGAGAGGAGAGGAGGAAGCACCGAATCCCTGGCAAACGCGTGCAGTGAATTCCATTCCCGGGGATATGGCAAGCCCTTATGGAGGGAGCCGACGAAGCCCCTTATCCCCAGAGCGAGCCCATCGTTCGCACAAGCAGCTTCGAATTCATAGCACGCGTTGGTAAAGACTGCCAGGATGGCAAATGTGGACAGTAAATTCGACGTGCTTTTTGGGATAGCCCAAAGGGCACCTTATGCCAGCCGAGTTCTGCTGGAGGGAGGGGGCACAATCACGCTGTGCCCCCTCGCCTGTTCCTGAGACGGGCCCTGAAGGCGATCAAAGATTGTTGCGGAACAGGGGACAGGTAGTCGCCAAACAAGGAGAACGTTTATGCCTTGGGAGGAACTGGAAAACATCGCTCGGGAGATCCGCTCGGGCCTGGACGCGAAAAACACCGCGCGGGAT
>NZ_JANWXB010000254.1 GCF_025055495.1 Thermoflexus sp.
CCGCACCGCCCCCGAAAGATATTTTCTCCCCTCTCCACGGCCCACTGGGCCGTGGAGAGGGGGGAGAAAGAGGGGAGGGGCCATTGCCTTCCGGGCTGGCTTCGGTTCCCTCAATCTCCGGTTCAAATGAGATGGTGAGAAGGGCCGCCTTCGACGGCCCTTCCCCAAGAAAATTCTGTAAACAGGGGTGATCCCTGCCGGCCGGAGGGGTTACCGTCCGGTTGCCAACTCCCTGGGTAATTTACAAGGGCCGGTGGGACCGTCTTCGGCGGTCTCACTGAACTCCCTTCCCTCATGGTTCGCCGGCGATTTCCTCTGCGATGCTCCCCAGCACTCCGTTGACAAAACGCGGCGTGCTGTCGGAGCCAAAGAGCTTCCCCAGCTCAACGGCCTCATTGATGGCAACAGCAGGGCTGGTCCGTCGCGCGATAACGAACTCATAGATCGCTATCCGAAGGATGTTGCGGTCGATGAGGGCCATCTGGGCCACCGGCCATGCCGGGGCGTAGCGCTGGATCAGGCGGTCGATTTCTGTCTGATGGGCCAGCACTCCGGTCACCAGCTCCTGGGCGAATGCTCGGGCCTCCGTTGAAAGCGACTCCATCTGGAACCGGGCGGACAGCACTTCCCCGGGCGGATGGCCCGCGGCGTCGATTTCGTAAAGCGCCTGCAGCGCCACCATACGGGCCCGGCGCATTAGAGGGATCCCTTCCCGCGCTTGACGGGTCCCCTCAGGCTCGTTCGCTCGATCCGGAGGCCTGCGACGCGCCACGCTCTTCCACCTCCACATCGGCGATCAGGACATTCACCGCTGCCACTTCCAGGCCGGTCAGGTCACGGATGGCCCGGGTGACCTCCTCCTGAACCTGTCGGGCAACCTCGCGGAACCGGACGTCTGGGCGCACCACCAGGGCCAGGTCGATGCGCACCCGGTCGTCGACCACGGTCAAGCGCACGCCGCCGGAGAGCGCCCACGGTCCAACTCGTGCTTCCGCCAGGCGGGCGACGCCGGGGACCTGAGCGACCGTTTGACGGATGATGTCTTGTAACACCTGAGGAGCCACCACGATACGCCCCGGGACGATTTCTTGGATTTCCTCTGGCTTCATGGGTGTTTCGACCTCCGCGTCATGGGACCCATGGAGTGTTTAGGGCCCCGCGTGGCGCCCCTATAGATGATACGGCACGCGATGCAGTCCGCCAGGGCAGGCCATGGGCCCATCCCTACACGCAGGTCATTCCTCCATCCACTGTGAGGACGTGGCCGGTGATGAAGGCAGCCTCGTCGGATGCCAGGAAGGCGACGGCCCAGGCCACATCCTCTGGGGTCCCCAACCGCCCCAGCGGGGTCATCCGCAGCGCGGCCTCCTTAAATTCCTGCGGCAACGGCTCGGTGAGATCCGTTGGAATCAGGCCAGGGGCGACGGCGTTGACGGTGATGTTGCGGGAGCCCACCTCCTTGGCTAAGGATTTGGTGAACCCGATCAGCCCGGCCTTCGCGGCGGCGTAGTTGGTCTGCCCGGCGTTGCCCACCAGGCCGGCGATGGAAGTGATGTTAATGATCCGCCCATAGCGCTGCCGCATCATCGGCCGCAGGGCGGCCTTTGTGCAGTTGAAAGCGCTCTTCAGGTTTGTGGTCAGAATGAAATCCCAGTCCTCTTCCTTCATTAGCGCCAGCAGGTTATCTCGCGTGGTCCCGGCGTTGTTGACCAGGATATCCACCCGCCCGAACGCTTCTAAGGCGGCGCGGATCAACCGTTCGGCTTCCTCATAACGGCTCACATCCGCCTGGACGGCGATGGCTTCCCCGCCCATGGCCTGGATGGCGTCCACCACCTCACGGGCAGCCGCCTCATTCTGGCGATAGTTGATCACGACGCGGGCGCCCCGTCGAGCCAGCTCCAGGGCGATCGCCCGTCCCAACCCCCGGGAGGCCCCGGTCACCACGGCCACACGGCCTTCCAGGTTCCCCATCGATGATTCCTCCGCGGTTCTGGGTTGAAAGAGGAGCTTGGGGGACGGACCATCTTCGACACCCGCCTTGCCCCCAAACCCTATGAGAGGATCCAAGGATTTCAATTGCCGAATCGGACAGATCGCACGGGAACGTCCTGTAGGCTCGGTCCGCCTTTGAGGATTTTACATCAACCGGACCTGCCCCGGGTCCTGTGTCTGTTGAGGGAAGGGCAGCCGCGGGGGGCTGCCCCTACAAAATACCATATGCGACCGGTTGCCACGATCAGGCCCCGGTTTTCGTCATAGCGGGTTGCCCCTGCAGACGATTGTAGGGGTAGGCCCCTGTGCCTACCCTGCATGGGCGGGCCCCCGTGCCTGCCCCATTCGGACCGTCACGGGGGGCAACCCCCTGTGGTTGCCCATCGCGGGCAACCACAGGGGGTTGCCCCTACGAATAACATGGCGCATCGCACATTTCGTAGGGATGGGCCCCTGTGCCTGTCCCCCACCCCGTTCTTGCGCCGGAGCCTATTTTGAGGTAGTCATCAGGATGATGTTCTTCAATGGATAGCGAATCGGGTAGCGCGATTCGTTCCAGGCGGCACGATCTCTGGTGGTTTTGTCGGGAGGTGCAGGAAGCGCAGAAAAAAGGGCAAGCCTGGACTTCCTTCTACTTCACGCAGGAAGGATGCGCCTATGATCGCGCTGGCCTGGAGTGGTGGGAAGGATAGCATGATGGCGCTGCACGCGTTGCGGCAGCGGGGAGAAGCGGTGGCGGTGTTGCTGGTTACCCTGAATGAGGCCTTCGATCGGGTGACCATGCACGGCGTGCGCCGCTCCCTGATCCACGCCCAGGCTGCCGCTCTGGGCCTTCCGGTCCACGAAGTCTGGCTTCCCCATCCATGTCCCAATGAGGTTTATGAGCAGCGAATGGCGGAGGCGACCCGTCGCCTGATGCAGCGGGGGATCCGTCGGTTCGCCTTCGGGGACTTATTCCTGGAGGAAATCCGGGCCTATCGGCTTCGCCATCTGCTTCCCCTGGGGGTGGACGTGTTGTTCCCTCTCTGGGGCGAGCCCACTCGGGATCTGGTCCGGCGGTTCATCGCCCTGGGCTTCCAGGCCGTGACGGTTTGCGTTGATGGAAACCGCTTGGATCGGAAGTTCCTGGGGCGATCGCTGGATCTCGCCTTCCTGGCCGATTTACCGGCCGAGGTGGATCCGGCCGGGGAGAATGGGGAGTTCCATACCTTCGTGTATGATGGACCTGGGTTCCGCCGTCCAGTGGATTTCACACTGGGGGAGGCGGTTTTCCGAGACGGTTTCTGGTTTCAGGATTTGATCCCTTGGATGGGAGAGGGATGAGCCTTCTCCAAAACTGGACTTTGGACAAGCAGGCCTACACCAAGTGCCCTGAGCTTTCTGCGGCAGGAGGGCCAAGCCTGAGAGAGAAACTGCAAGTTAGTCCAAAGTCCAGTCCAAACCCGTCCAAAAGGCTTACGGGAGTTTTGCTGCTCGCTTCTCATGAGGGACGCAGGGGGATAAGGCCTTTCCACCTCGTCCGACCGGCGCCCACCTGCATCGCTCCGGGATTTGTTCGGATCGCGAATGTCGATGCGCCTTCTGATCAGCGGATGGTTCCTTCAGCATCCGGCGACGGGGACAGGTCAGTATGCCTGGGAGATCCTCCGGCATCTCCCTCAGGCGCGGCCGAGCTGGACGGTGGGTGTGGCCGTCCCGGAAGGCTGGGCCGGCCCGTTGCCGGAAGGCGTGGAGCCGGTTCGAATCCGTCTGCCGCGGCTTCCATCGGATTTTCAGAAACTCTGGTTTGAACAGATCGCGCTGCCAGGGGCGGCCGCCCGCTGGCGGGCGGAACGGCTGTTCGTGCCTTACTGGGCGCCGCCGCTTCGCGCGCCGGCGCCGACGATCGTCACCGTGCACGATCTCATCCCGCTCCGGTTCCCGGAATATCGGGCGACCTTTGCCGCCCGGCTGTATACCGCTCTGGTTACAGCGGCCACCCCGGGCGCCGCGCATATCCTTACGGATTCCGAGGCTTCCCGGCGGGATCTGCTTCAACGATTCCGGTTGCCGCCGGAGCGGGTCACCGCAGTTCCTCTGGGCGTGTCCGAGCGCTTCACCCCGCGCCCGGACCCGGTGGGGGATGCGCGGGCGCGGAACCGATACGACCTGCCGCCTGCATATGTGCTCTATCTGGGCGGTTTCGATCGGCGGAAGAACATCGAGACGCTCCTGGCGGTTTACACCTGGGCTCAGGACGCCATCGGCGAGAACTTCCCCCTGGTCATCGCCGGGCGCCTGCCGGAGGGCTCGAGCCGCTTGTTCGTGGACCCCCGGCCTCTGGCCCGGGCGTGGGGGATTGAGGCGGTGGTGCGGACCATCGGGCCGGTGGCGGAGGAGGACAAGCCAGCGCTGTATCGGGGCGCCTCTGCCTTCCTGTATCCTTCCCGCTATGAGGGGTTCGGCCTGCCCGTGTTGGAGGCGATGGCCTGTGGGGTTCCGGTGGTCGCCTCGGAGATCCCAGCGCTGGTGGAGCTGGTGGGGGATGCCGCCTATTTGATCCCCCCCGAAGATGCGCGGGGGATGGCCGGGGCGCTGATCGCTGTGCTGGTGGATTCCACGCTGGGGCAGACGTTGCGCGAGCGGGGGCTTCGGCGGGCGGCTGCTTTCACGTGGGTTGCCTGCGCGCGGCGCACGGCGGAGATCCTGGAAGGCGCTGGGCCGGTGTGAAGACCCCCGGCCGATGGCCCGGCTTCTTCAAATCACGGTTCCCCTTGCGGCGGCTCCGAATGCCGCGGGAAAGCGAGGAATTCCGCTGGAGGTGGAGATGGATCGCGTGCGAGTTTCCCAGGATCACCTGGTGTTCTGCGCTGGACATTTTATGATCTTCCCGAAGGGAAGCGAGCCGCTCCATGGTCATAACTACCGGGTGGCCGTGGCCCTGGAGGGGGAGTTGCAGGACGATATGGTGATGGATTTCGTAGCCCTGAAGCGCCTGGTGAAAGCGCTGGTGGATGAACTGGATCATCGGGTGTTGCTCCCGGCCGAGCATCCCCGCCTCCGCCTGACGCTCCGGGAAGAGACGGTGGAGGCGGAAGTAGACGGCAAGCGTTATCTCTTCCCTCTGGAAGATGTGCGGATCCTGCCCATCCCCAACACGTCGGCGGAGTGGCTGGCCCGACACCTGGCCGGCCAGTTGCGGGCGCGCCTTCCTTCCAACCTCCGCCTGCGGGCTCTGGAAGTGGAGGTGGAAGAATCGTTCGGGCAAAGCGCGACCTATCGGGAGGAGATCGATGCCGCCGCTGCGACGTCTTAAGCACCGGGTGGGGATCGCCCTGGGGAGCAACCTGGGGGATCGGGATGCCGCGTTGCGGGAGGCGCTCCAGCGCCTTCTGGAGTGGGTGGAGATCGAGGCCGTCTCCTCGTTCTACGAGACGGAGCCGGTGGGATATACTGATCAGCCGTGGTTTCTGAACGCGGTCTGCATCGGCACCACCGATCTGTCTCCCCGGGCGCTCCTGGACGTCTGCAAAGCGATCGAGACGGGGATGGGGCGAGCGCCCGGCCCCCGCTGGGGACCCCGCCTCATCGACCTGGATCTGCTGTTCTACGATGACTTGTGTCTGGAAGATGAAGCCCTGATCCTTCCCCATCCTCGGATGGCCGAGCGAGCCTTTGTTTTGATCCCCTTGGCCGAAGTCGCCCCCGACTGGGTTCATCCCCGGTTGGGACGGACGGCCGCGGCGCTGGCGGCGGAGCAGCCTTCCACGGGGATCCGCCGCTGGGCCCGGGCGCCGATGCGGGCCGGCCGAGCCTTCCTCTATTGGGGCCGGGAGACCCTGGTGATGGGGATCCTGAACATCACGCCGGATTCCTTCTCGGGGGACGGCCTCTTGAAGGGGCCGAACTGGGTGGAGATGGCCATGGATCAGGCCCGGCGCTTCAAGGCAGCCGGCGCGCACCTGTTGGATGTCGGGGGGGAAAGCACGCGGCCGGGCTCTGAGCCGGTGTCGGCTGAGGAGGAGATGCGACGGGTGCTGCCGGTGATCGAGCGGCTGGCCGCGGAGGGCCTGGGCCCGATTTCCGTGGACACCTATAAGGCCTGTGTAGCCCGCGCGGCAGTGGCGGCCGGGGCCGATCTCATCAACGATGTGTGGGCGATGGAAGCGGATCCGGAGATGGCCGAGGCCGCGGCGGAGCTCGGCGTCCCCATCATCCTGATGGACAATCGGAGCCGGCGAGAAGCGGTGGTGCGGGATCCGCATCTGGGGGCCCGTTATGAAGGGGAAGCGCACGGGGATATCGTGGCCGCCGTGCGTGCTCACCTGATGGAACGAGTGGAAGCTGCTCGCGCGGCCGGAATCCCCCCTTATCGAATGATCCTGGACCCGGGGTTAGGGTTCGGCAAAACGGTCGCCCAGAATTTGGAGCTGGTGGATCGGTTGGAGGAACTGCGGGAGCTGGGCTTCCCGATCCTGGTGGGCCCTTCCCGCAAGTCGTTCATCGGCTACACGTTAAATCTGCCCCCGGAGGAGCGGCTGGAGGGGACCGCGGCGGTCGTGGCAGTCAGCATCGTGCGCGGGGCGGACATCGTTCGGGTTCATGACGTCGAGCCGATCCTCCGCGTCGCTCGCATGACCGATGCGATCGTCCGTCGGGGGCCTCCGTGGCTTTAAGGGCTCTCAGAGGAGATATGGAGGCTCTGGGCCGGGGGGGCGATGAGAGCAACCTTGGTCCAGGAGATTGGAGGGCAGGCGGATCCCCGAGGGCGGCTCTGCCGCTCCCAACCATTGAAGACAGTGACGTTCCCCGATTGTTGATTTGATCGCTGGTCGCCCGACCCTGTGCTTTTTGGGGGCTCAGGCGGTCTCCCCAGCCCCCTCATTTACTCCCCGCAACCTCTCGGGCCACTTGAAGGAAGAAAAGGAAAAGGGCCCTCGGCCCAGTGCCCCACTGATCAGCAGCGAAGCCCTGTCGAAGAATCGCCCATGGGCTTCGCTCTATTCGATATGCACATGGGCGATGATCCGCCCGAAGCGCAGCTCATCGCCGTCCTGAAGCGCATAGGGGAGCCCCGAGACCAGACGCTTGTTGTTGAGATAGGTTCCGTTCGTGCTCCCCAGATCCTCGATGTAGAAGTGGCCGTCGTGATAGAAAATCCTCGCATGGCGGCGGGAGACCCAGATCGCTTCCGGACCCTCCCGGGAGAGATCCAGATCCGGAGCGAGCCCCAAACTGGGATCTGATCGCCCGATCTCACAGGTCTGGTGAGAGCGCACTTCGATCCTGCGGCCGGTATGGGCGATCCGAAGGCGTAGCAGCGCGGCGGGCGTTGCGGGAGGGAGCTCTTCCAGCCCAGCTTCTCCCTCCGCGAGAGGTGCCGTCTGCCAGCGCTCGACCTCAGGAGAAACGCCTTCCTTCGCGGACTCCAGTTCAAGCGGGTTGAGCTCGGACATGATCTCGCGCTCGATGATCTGGGATGGATAGAGACTCCTGGACGGAGCAAATTCCTGCAAGATGGCCTTCCCAATCCCCACTTAGATCGCAAATCCCCTCCCCACAGCCCGAGGGGCGGTGGGGGAGAAGGGAACTCCGATCTGGGGGGCTGCCTCCCGTAGCCCCATCGATCCCAAGAATTTCCGATAGGAGCCACGTGGTCCCTCACCCGGGGCTTGAGGGCGGAGCCAAGGGCTGAGGGCACCCAGCTCCACCCCCAACATGTTTGGATCCCCTCTCCTCACAGCCCTTTGGACCGTGGGGAGAGGAGATAAGGGGGGTGGGTCATTCCGCTGCGCTTAGCCGGCTCCCAACCGCGTAACCCCTACTTCAGGTATAGAAGCCTTCCGCATCTGGCAATCAAAACACCGGATTGATGGGAAAAGAAGTTGCGTCAGGTTATCTCAATTATACCCTGGTGAAAATCGAGAAGGAATGGGCCAAAAGTCCTCTGATTTCGGGCGGTGGAATCCTTCTCTGCGGCCTGAAGGGCCTTAGGGAGGGGCTGGCCCTTTATGCGGGAGGAGGCTCGAGGGGCCTGGTAGAGGGCCCGTCTATCCAACGTCCAGAGGTTCCAGCATCGGACCGATCGCTGGACCCGGTTGCAGGTAGAAGTCTGGGATGAGAGGGCGGATGGCTTCGCCGCTCGTCCCGCCACCCCCTTCAGCCCTCGTCACTGCGCCGTAAAGGGGCGTGGAAAGGGGGGATCGGGCCCTTTCCGGCCATCCGGTGGTTCGCTCTCTGGCCTGCACGAAGGCTGGACATGCGCTAATATACTCGGGTTATGTGTATCGAGGTTTTGGGGCCGATGGGCCGTTCCTTTCCGCCCGCAAAGGTTTCCTTCTCCCCTTCCTACGGCCCTTCGAGCTATGGGGAGAGGTAAAGAGGGACGAAGCTCTCCTCCGCTTTCGAGGCCCCTTCTGGAGGAAGCGGCGTGGGACGAGGACTCGGGATTCTCCTCCTTGCGATCTCTGGACTTCTGGGGGGGATCGCCTGTCGGCCAGCGAGGATCGTATATATCGGCTTGGTCGCCCCCTTCGAAGGGCGGGATCGAGCCATCGGTTACGATGTCATCTTCGGGGCGCGACTGGCTGTGCGGGCATGGAACGCGGCCCATCCCCAGGGGCCGTTCGTTATGCTGGTGGCCCTTGATGATCAGGGGGATCCGGCCCTGGCGCAGGAGCGAGCTCGCCAGATCGCGTCGCATCCCGGCTTGATGGCCGTGATCGGCCACTTCCGTCCGGCGACCACGAAAGCCGCTGCGCCCATTTATCGGGCCGCTGGGATTCCGCTGATCGCGCCGCTTCTCCCGGCGGATCGGATTCCAGAAGGTGCGCTGCCCACGGCTCCGGATCAGCGGATGATGGTGGAGGCGTTGCTTCAGGCGCTTCCACCCGAGGGGGAACGAAGCCTGTGGATCGCTCGCGACGAAGAGGAGCAGTGGTTCGGACCGGAACTGGCCGGGCTTCTCCGCGAACGGGGGTGGGTGGTGCGGGAAGCCCACTGGGAGGAGGCCTCTCCTCAGGGGAAGGAGCCAGTTCTTTTCGATGGCCGGGCGGTCCATGCGGCGGAAGCTGCACGGCGCTGGCGACGGGAGGGCTGGCAAGGGCCGCTGTGGGGAGGGCCCGGGCTGTTGCATCCAGATTCCAGGCTGTTGCAGAACGCCGGAGAAGTATGGATAGTGGCGGAAACCCGTTCCATGGAGGATCGGGAGTGGGTGGAGGCGTATCGGGCGATCGCCCTGGGAGCAACCCCAGGCCCCTACGCACCGCTGGGATACGACCTGGTGTGGGTTTTGATGCAAATGCAAACGCGCGCAGCCTTCCAGTGGGAGGGAAAAACCGGAACCTGGAAGTGGGAGCAGGGAAAGTTGAGGAAAGATCCGGCGTGGTTTCTGGAACGGGGATCCTGGCTCCCCCACTAAGCTTGCCTCATCCCACCCTCCGGATCTTGCGGGAAGGGTTATTCCCGGAAAGCGGTTGGGCAGCACATCCGTGTGCCACCCAACCGCTTTCCGCCTGATGAAACCGTCGATCGGTTCTCAGCCCCTGCGTCGCGGCTTCTTCGCCGGCTTCTCCTCCGGCAGCGCCGCGCGGGTCTCGGTATCATAGGCCAAAAGATCGTTGGCGTCCAGGATCAGATAATCCACGCCGTTCACCTTCACCTCGTTTCCCGAATACTTCGGGAACAGCACCCGGTCGCCGACCCGAACCTTGATGGACTCGTCGTCGCCCACGGCGACCACGACCCCGACCTGGGGCTTCTCCTTGGCGGTCTCCGGGATGATCAGGCCGCTCGGGGTGCGGCTCTCCTGTTCCACCGGGCGAATGACCACTCGGCTACCCAACGGCTGCCATGGAAAACGCTCTTCCGCCATCGCTGCTTCCTCCCGAATTATGAGCTAAAGGATGGAAGCGCGAAGCGGGCTGTTCCGCTGCCCGCCCCGCGCTTGATCTTACTTCCTCCCCTTGTTCAGCCCCAGCAGGGCATCGATCTGAGGCCGATTGAAGCCGATGACGATTTTACCACCGATATCCAGCACGGGCACGCCCATCTGCCCGGTTCGGCGCACCAAGTCTCGGGCCGCCGCCGCGTCCCGGCTGACGTCCACCTCTTTGAAAGGAACGCCCCGCTGCCGAAGATATTCCTTGGCCGCGCGGCACCAGGGGCAGTTGGGCGTGACAAAGATGATCACCCGAGGCCATTGGGTTGTCCCAGCCATCGTCCCTCCTCCGGCGGATCGTTCCAGCGTCCTCCCTTTTCGTTAGATGCAACCGGGCGGTTTTCGTAACATGCGGGAGTTGCGCCGTTCGCTTCCTCTCGAGGCCTTTCACTCCCTTGCTCCACGGCCCGAAGCATCGCGGGGCGAGGGGATCGATGGGGACGGCGCGGGGAACAGGGCAGGAAAAGTTTGAGGTGGTGGGATGGGCGACTTCGCCGTCTATCTCCCCATCCTCGCCTTGCTTCTCCTTTCGGGCCTTTTTGACGGCCCATCGAGTTGGATATAAACTGCAAGATGATCGTTTCCCGGGGGAGTCTGCGGGCAAGCAGGCTGAGAGGGCGCCTTCATGAGGGGAGAGGGGAAGGAAAGCAGGCGAACAGGCCTGCGGTGTCTCTTTCCCCGCTCGTGCCCGGCGCCGACCCCTTGAACCTGATCCGGGTCATACCGGCGGAGGGAAGGGAGATGGGGTCGACCCTCGCGCTTCGTCACCTCGTCTGCCTCGTGTGCGCGATCCCCTTTCCTTCACGCCCACACCCAAAGGCCCAGGGATTCGGAAGGGAAAGCCCATCTATCTATGAAGATCCTCGACAGCGATGGAGGTCGGGTCTCTTTCGGGTGAGACCCTGGCGCTCGGAAGACCGCTGTTGGAATCCTTCCGGGGCGATGCGGTCCGATCCCTCATCCTGGCTGGAGGGTCCGATGAGCGAACCCGAGATCATCCTGATTGTGGCGGGGGGCGAAGTCGATCGAGAAGCCTTGCGTCGGATGGCTTCCCGGGCGCGATGGATCCTGGCTGCCGACGGCGGGGCGGCGCATCTTCGGGCCATCGAGGTGATCCCCCACCGGGTGATCGGCGACCTGGATTCGATGGATCCGGAGACGCAGGCTTGGCTGGAGCAGGCCGGGGCGCCGATCGAGCGCCACCCGGTGGACAAGGACGCCACCGACCTGGAGCTGGCCCTGGAGCGCGCTCGGGAGCTGGGCGGTTCCATCCGGGTGTTCGGCGCCTGGGGATCGCGGCTCGACCAGACCATCGCCTCCCTATTGCTGCTGGCCCATCCCCGGTGGGCAGGATGGGATGTCCGGTTCATGGGCGCGGATCGGGAGGCTTTTGTTCTCCGGGGGGAGGGATGGATCGAGGGGGAGCCTGGCGATCGGGTCTCCCTGATCCCGCTCACCGGCGACGTGGAAGGCGTCACGCTGGAGGGCCTGTTCTATCCGTTACAGGAGGGCGTTCTGCCCTTCGGATCCACTCTGGGGATCAGCAATCGTATGGTGGCTCCCCGGGCTCGCGTCCGGGCTCGTCGTGGGCTTCTCCTGGTGATCCATGAGCGGGGGGAGCCCGGATGAGGCATCCTCTTCTCTCTCCGAAGCCCTTTGGGCCGTGGGGAGCGGGGAATCCAATGCCCATTTTGGGGACGGAGCCGAGCGTCCTTGGCGTCTGGCTCTGTCCCCAGAGCCCCGCATGGAGACGAACGGGGCAAATCCCGGCATTCAATTCTCGAGGAAATCGAGCGGAGGAGGCGCACCCATGGGACGCGGCTATCGATGGCTTCGGGGATGGATGCTCCTGACGGCGCTGATCGCGGCGTGTGCCACGCCGACGGTGCCGCCGACGCCGACTTCGGTTCCGGCGACGGTCACCCCGGTTCCGACGGCTTCCCCGGTTCCCGCCACGCCGACGCCGACCCCTTCCGGCCCGCGGGAGCTGGTGTTGATGACCCATGACAGCTTCAACGTCAGCGAGGAGGTGCTGCGGGAGTTTGAGCAGCGGTATAACGTCCGGGTTCAGATCCTCAAGGCCGGCGACGCGGGGACCGCCCTCAACAAGGCGATCCTGGCCAAGGGGGCGCCGCTGGCGGACGTCTTCTTCGGCGTGGACAACACCTTCTTCAGCCGGGCGATCCGGGAGGACCTTTTTGAGCCGTATCGGCCGCAGGGCCTGGAGGAGATCCCCCAGGAGTTCCTCCTGGATCCCGAGTATCGCCTGATCCCCATCGACTACGGGGACGTGTGCCTGAACTACGACAAGAAGTATTTCCGGGAGAAGGGGCTGAAGCCGCCGGAGACCCTGGAGGATCTCATCCGGCCGGAATACCGGGGGCTGCTGGTGGTGCAGAACCCGGCGACGTCCTCGCCGGGGCTGGCCTTTATGCTGACCACGATCGTGTATTTCGGGGAGGAGCGCTGGCTGGACTTCTGGCGGGCCCTGAAGGCGAACGACGTGAAGATCACGGAGGGGTGGGAGGATGCGTATTTCAAGGAGTTCAGCGGCGCGGCGGGGAGCCCGGGGACCCGCCCGATCGTGGTGAGCTACGCCACCAGCCCGGCGGCGGAGGTGTATTTCAGCGAGGGGAAGCTGACCGAGCCGCCGACGGGGAACGTGCTGGGGAAGAACACCTGCTTCCGCCAGATCGAGTTCGCGGGGATCCTGAAGGGAACGAAGAACCGGGACCTGGCGGAGCGGTGGATGGACTTTATGATCAGCCTGCGCTTCCAGGAGGACGTTCCCATGCAGATGTTTGTGTTCCCGGTTCACCCGAAGGCGCGGCTGCCGGAGTTCTTCCAGAAGTTCGCGGAGGTGCCGCCGGAGCCCGCCCGGATGGACCCGACGCGGATCGACGCCAACCGGGAGCGGTGGATCCAGGAGTGGACGGATCTCATGTTGCGGTGAGCGGTTGATCCC